>CAYTUO010000348.1:0-4993 GCA_964441015.1 uncultured Pleurocapsa sp. | reverse complement strand
ACTTTCCCCTATGATGTCAACCCTTTGAGAAAAAATTTGGCCAGATTGTCTGAAAGTTCGATGCTGACTGGAAATTGAGGTAATCTATCTCAGGGATGTTTTAGAAAATCAGAAAATTTTTCTGTGATGACTATGGCGACGTTACCTCCCTCGATAGTGCTAGACCCGTTATTTGAGAGTTGGTTGATAGAAGATATTGGTAGAGGTGATCGCACAACTGGCGGCATTTTTCCTGAGAAAGTTGCACGGGGAAAAGCGGAATGGATCGCTAAGGAAGCAGGTGTCATTGCGGGATTGACCGTTGCAGCACGAGTCTTTCAGTTACTAGATAAACAGATAAGCTTTGTCCCTCTGGTGGCGGAAGGCGAAACAGCTAATCGAGGCGACGTAATTGCTCGGATCGAGGGTGCAATGGATGCTTTACTGATGGGAGAAAGGGTTGCGCTCAATTTGGCGATGCGTTTAAGTGGAATTGCTACGCTAACGCGACAGTATGTAGACGCGATCGCGGATTTGCCAACTCGATTAGTAGATACGCGAAAAACAACGCCAGGATTGAGAATTTTAGAAAAGTATGCAACGCAAGTAGGAGGTGCAGTCAATCATCGTATGGGATTGGATGATGCGGTGATGATTAAAGACAATCATATTGCGGCGGCTGGCGGAATTGGAGAAGCGATCGCGCAAATTAGAAAAACTATCCCCTATCCGCTAACGATTGAGGTAGAAACAACCACTATGACTGAGGTTGAAGTCGCTCTCAAGTATGGTGCGGATATTATTATGTTGGATAACATGACGCTCGAAGAGATGAAGCAAGCGGTAAAGTTTATCCGCGAAAGAGATGACAAGGTGAAGATAGAAGCATCGGGGAATATTACCTTGACTACTATTCGAGCCGTGGCAGAAACGGGAGTGGACTATATTTCTAGTAGCGCTCCAATTACTCGTTCTACTTGGTTAGATTTGAGTATGAGATTAGGAATGAATTGAGATAATCTATCACTCGGCCAGTTTAAGACGAGATCTATCCTGCCTATTTGCTGCTTCTGATGACACTCTCATTAGGTAGTGTTAATTTCGTTCGACGGCTAAACAGTTTGAAATAGGTAGAAAGGCAAAGTTCTTTAATCGGAAAAGCGATAAGGGTCAAAGGATTAATTGTCACGATAATATTACGGAGATCTCGTTGAGCTAAGTTGACGATCTGCTTGGCTACCCAATCGCCGGACATCACACCAATGGGGTTGAGGTTACTTTTAAATGGCCCCAGAATCAATTTACGTACCACGCAGGGAGCATCCAAGCGACGTAGGGTTATTAAGTCTCCTATTGCTCGTTTGCTCAATTCATAGAGGGGACTAAAGGCGGGACTGACTTCTGCTTCTGAGGTATTGATCCAAACTTCTTTGCGAACGATATCTTCATTGGTACGGACGGTAGTAAAAAAGAGTTCCATTAACCGCCACGCCGAAAAGGTGTTAATTTCGTAAGATGGCGCGATCGCTTCAGGGGTTCTCTCGCTATGCACGTTAATGCCGTGGTTGATAATCAGGATATCTAGAGATTCTAGGAATTTTTCTAATGCGAATTCTTGCCTCACTTGCCAGGTAAGGGTTTTGACGGACAAGTTTTTCCCGTTGATGTCTAAAGTAATTTCCTGTTCTTTGGAAGTTAAGGCGATGACTTTTGCGCCTTTGAGATGAAGCTGTTTGAGGAGCGATCGCCCTAATGTTCCCGATGCGCCTGTTACTGCGATAGTTTTCCCTTTGAGAGAGAGAGCCGTTCCCATGAGTTTATCGACTAAGGCAAATGTACCACTATAATACGCCTTCTGATTGTCAAAATGATGCCGCCAGTGGTAAGGTCGATTGACCAACCAAGTCGCAGGTAAGCTGGTAAAGTCTCCTGGACGATGAGTGACATCAGTGATTTCATCGGCATAGGGAATGCCCGTTCCTCGCGCGATCGCGCCGACTAAAAAACTGAGGGTATAAAGGGAGCCTATCCAAGTTATCCACGAGTAAGGCAAGGCCCAAGTCAAGGTGATCGCCCCAGGGAGAAGGCTAAACAACAGCATGACAATAGCTTCCGGTACGTCGTTGTACCAATGTGCTTGTCTGTAGATCTGCTCGCTGACTACTGATAAATCCTGACGAAAGACGCGATGGTGCCAGACGTGGAGGCGATATAGGGGTTGCCAATGATGAGCAAGGGCATGATAACAGTCTCGGACGATTTCTACCCAGAGGATTGAGCCAAATGCCAAGGCTGTCGTTGTTATTACTGCCGTTATCATAAAGTCGTTATTCGATCAGTCAAAATTATAAGTTGAGTAAAGAAGCTTAAAGCCAGCGTATTTTGCTAAAAATTAGCAATACCAAGGATTTTAACAGTTATTATCCGAAAAATTCAGGGATTTTCTAGCAAGAGCTAATTCACAATTCTCAAAGAAATTTAATATTTTTGGCTAAAATGGAGCAATGACAAGCCCGATTGCAGCTAATGCAGCTAAAATCGACAGATTACCAAAACCTTTTGTTTAAGATCCTTTAGTCAAAGCCAAACACTAAACTGCCGAAATCAATTATGCCAGAGAAATATTGGTCTGAAAATGAACCTGAGCAAGAATTAGATCCGATCGGTTCCCTGTTATCAGAATTGGTCGATCTAGAAGACGAAGAAGAAGAATTTAGAAGTGATTTTTTCCAGGGATTGTCAGGACGCAGGAAAAAAGCTGCCTTTGTCTTAATGGTAATCTGGGGCGCTACTATTTTGCTGCACTTAGTAACCTGGGGAACCTGGGTTGTCATGGGCGTAACCGGACTGTTGTTGATCCAAGGACTGCGCTGGGTGTCAGCTAAACCCAAATCTCCTGCAAAACCGCTATCTGATGAAGCTTTAGCCAATGCGCCTTTTGTTTCTTTGCTAGTATCTGCAAAAAACGAAGAAGCGGTTATTAGTCATTTAATGACTATGTTGTGTAACCTGGACTATCCAACCGATAAATACGAAGTCTGGGCGATCGATGACCATAGTACTGACAAAACGCCGCAAATTTTGGCTCTATTGGCGCAACAGCATTCTCAATTGAAAGTCATGCATCGTCCTGCGGGTGCAAGTGGCGGTAAATCAGGAGCGCTCAATCAGGTACTTCCGCTCACGAGAGGAGAGATTATTGGCGTATTTGATGCAGACGCAAAAGTAACCAGAGATTTGCTGCGACGAGTCGTACCGATATTTGAAGAGCAAGATATGGGTGCGGTACAGGTACGCAAAGCGATCGCTAATCCGTCAGTTAATTTCTGGACGCGGGGACAAAAGGCAGAAATGGCACTGGATAGCTATTTTCAGCAACAGCGCATTGCTGTCGGAGGGATTGGCGAACTAAGAGGTAACGGTCAGTTTGCTCGTCGTCGTGCCCTCGAACGCTGTGGCGGTTGGAACGAACAAACAATTACAGACGATCTTGATTTAACTATTCGCCTACATTTAGATAATTGGCAAATTGGCTTTTTACTCGATCCAGAGGTAGAAGAGGAAGGCGTTACCAGCGCGATCGCTCTGTGGCATCAGCGCAACCGTTGGGCAGAAGGAGGCTATCAGCGTTATCTAGATTACTGGCGGTTGATTGTAGGCAAGCGGATGGATTTTCGCAAAAAGCTCGATATGCTGACATTCGTATTGCTCCAATATCTCGTTCCCACGGCGGCTGTACCGGATTTCGTGATGGCGATCGCCCGTCATCGTTTGCCCCTGTTTAGTCCTCTGACTGGATTTATGTTGTCTTTATCTTTCTGGGGAATGCTGGTGGGGTTGCATCGCACTCGTACTGGAAAGAAATTGAGTTTTTCCCATCTATTGAGTATTAGTTGGCAAACCCTACGAGGAATGGTTTATATGCTCCATTGGCTGGCGATTGTCCCTAGTGTCACCGCTCGTATGTCAGTGCGACCCAAGCGGCTTAAATGGGTTAAAACCGTTCATGAAGGAACAAGCGAAGAAAGTTTAGAGTTTCAATAGAACGCTGTATTCCAATTGGTTTTAGTTTGACTTGAGCTTTTCTTAAGCCATAATTGGAGTATTGTTTAAAGATTTGTTTGGCTTAGGAATTAGGATAAAGGTAACATCCTTTATTCTTTTTTTGTCTCCAGGTTAAGTACAAATGTTCTATAGTAGAAGAAGGTAAAAAGAGGGGCATAAATTGAGATGAATAGTTGTGTTTTAATGGCGAGAATTCGCCGCAAGCCGGAACTTCGTCATACGCCAGATACTCAAACTCCCGTAACGGATATGATAGTAGAGTTTGAAGGGTCGCGACCGGAAGAACAATCGACCTTGAGAGTTGTTGGCTGGGGAAATTTAGCGACAGAGATTCATGAAAACTATGCTGAGGGCGATCGCGTCATTATTGAAGGTCGCCTCTCGATGACAACAATTGAGCGACGCGAAGGTTTTAAAGAAAAAAGAGCGGAACTAATAGCTTCTCGCATTCATCGTTTAGATGGTCAGACGACTTCAACCACTTCATCCTCAAAAGCTGCTTCCTCTATTAAAGAACAAACCGTTACAGAAACACGCACTCGTAAAGCACCTGTAGCAACAGTAGAAGAGACGGAGAGCGATAATTATGCCGATTTCTCTGAAGACGAAACAACAAGCGTACCAAAACAACCCGCTTCTACGCTTGTCGAACAAAATTTAGACGAGATTCCTTTCGTGCGACCCGTTTACTCTAAAACCAGTGTGCAATTTGAAATGCTTGACCCTTGGGAAGCATCAGCTAATGCGTATTGGGAAGGAGTAAAGCAGATTCTTACTCAATAAGAGAAAAAGAACTGCCAGCCCTTTCAAGGTCAGTCGAATAAAATCTGGAATACTCTTGAGCTGAGGCTTCGCTGATTGCCTCAAACAAAAAGTGATTTCCATTTGTTCTGGAGACATCTCCAAAAACTGCTGAAGCATCTGTGTGACTAGCTTATGATACGCGATC
>CAYTUO010000347.1:0-5010 GCA_964441015.1 uncultured Pleurocapsa sp. | reverse complement strand
GCTTGCCAATAGTTTTTCGGGAATTGATAGCAAAATTTACGAATCCCAAAGAAGTAGCGCCCTTAAAACTGGACAAATGCGCGATGAAGCCACTTTTCAACTTGCCTTAGTCCATCGGGCACAAAATAAACCCGAACTCGCTGTTCCTTTGTTAATACAAGTCATTCGCTCCCAAAATCCTAGTAGTGTACTAGGGAAAAAATCTTATCAACAGCTTTACGAATTAGGCTTTGTTGAGACTCCGTACTCACCCTCAACCCCATCTTCATCCCAACAGGGCGATCGCTCCGCTCAGTAATTAAGAAACTGTGGGATTATCCTGAAGATCATCAGCAGATCGCACTAAACTAAAATCGGTTTTCATCAGTATTGGAGTTAAGATGGTTAGTCTCAAACAAGTTGAAGCAATGATCCAAGCGCAATTGCCTGACGCTCAGGTTTTTGTTAAAGATTTAACAGGTGGTGGCGATCATTTAGAAGCGGTAGTGATCTCTGCTGAGTTTGAAGGAAAAACGCGCGTTAAACAGCATCAGCTTGTCTATAGTGCTTTGCAAGAAGCTATGGCATCAGAGGCAATTCATGCCTTAGCGTTAAAGACTTATACCCCTGAGACTTGGAAAGCTTCCGAGCAAGCTGTCTGAGTTAAAATTTAGGAGGGTTCCTCAAGCGACCATTTTGTCTTGTCGCCCTTTTGTAATCATTCGAGCAAAAAATTTTGGTACGGTCTATGACACCAGAACTCAAAGAGCAAATTGAACAATTAATCAACAGCCACAAAATTCTCGTTTTTATGAAAGGGTCGAAGTTAATGCCTCAGTGTGGCTTTTCTAACAATGTCGTACAAATTCTCAACGTTTTAGGCGTGCCTTATGCAACCGTAGATATCCTGCAAAACTACGAAATGCGTGAAGGCATCAAAGAGTATTCTAATTGGCCGACTATTCCCCAGGTGTATATTAATGGAGAATTTATTGGCGGCTCGGATATTTTGATCGAGCTTTATCAAAACGGCGAATTACAGCAAATGGTAGAAGTGGCTTTAGCTTCTTGAGAAAAAAAATTTAAGATCGGGGTAGGTTTCATCTGCCTGCCCTAGTTGTAATCAGTTTCTGTTTGAGGAAGCGGAAGCTCGAAGTTAGAAGGATCGTAAAAAAATCGGAAAGTATCCTCCTCTAGTCGGTGAATCTGATACGGTTCTAGGACGTTCGTATGGCGCAAGCAAGCTAGGTAACCCTCCAAATACAAGCGGATTTCATCATAGCGACGACCTCGGTTCCACAAATCCACCATTGCATCGGTGAGTTTTTGATAGTAACGGATGGTTTGGGGATCTTGTAGCATGAACTGAAATTAAAGGACTGCGATAGGGGGACAATAGGGCATCAGGTTCAATAGGTCGCCTGAGCCAGGTAAATCATTCAGTGAATTTACTTTTATTCTACCCATCAAATCCTCGAAAAATTGCGCCTTCAATCCCGCCAGAGGTTAGATAGGGCGATTTATTGATAGTTGCGATCGCGATCTAAACTTGCCTAGTGAGTTAAAAAAGAAAATAATCAAACAACAGAATTAAGAAGATTCGAGGGCGCGGTAAACTGTTTTAACCACCTCGTTTATTGAGTCTCTATATAATTTCTTTTTTGTCTCAATCGTTAGGACATAGTTTAGCGATGAATACTTCTACTTATTTGCCAACTATATTCCACTCTACAAAAAGAAGTGGAAATCTTAAAACTAAGTTAATTACTTGATTAATTAACTCTAATTCTAGAATAATAAATCCTTTTTTCTGAGGGAGGTAAAACGTAGCTTAGGCTACATTTTACCTCATTATCGTCGGAGAGCCAGTCATAGTCAAAAATTTAGGTAAAAATACTCAAATCTGGTCATGCGTATAACCAGAAAGGGTCATTTTCTAAAGCCGATGATGGGATTTGAACCCACGACCGTCCGATTACGAATCGAATGCTCTACCACTGAGCTACATCGGCATTGTCAAAGCTATAGTATAACGCAGAACTGAAACGATATCATATGAAAGATTCACGCCAACAGATCGATCCAGAAAGGTATGCACGATTAAAAGCTGAGGCTCAAGCTCCTTACAAAGGGCTAAGATTATTCATATATCTAGCTTTTGGGGCTTCCGGCTTGATTGGCTCTATCGTTTTTCTCGCACAGCTAGCCGCAGGAAGGGATGTCACCTCAACTTTACCTAATTTTGCCTTACAAGTTGGCATAGTTGCGTTGATGGTCTGGCTATTTCGCTGGGAGCGAAAGTAAGGATTAGTGTCTCGCGATCGCAACTATCAAGTGCTTTGTAGTATAATGTAGTATAAATAGAGAAATAATCTTCTATATGATACTGTTGGAAATGATTTATTCTTAAATTATTTAGCTGTTATGAATTCTATTATCGAACAATTAAGCGATCGCTTTAGCGAAGCATTAGTCATGGCTTTTGGCTCTGAATTTGCTGAAGTCGATCCGCTTATTTTTGCGGCAAGTAATCCTAAATTTGGCGACTATCAGTCTAATATCGCTTTATCTTTAGCTAAGCAATTAGGTCAACAACCAAGAGCGATCGCGCAACAATTAGTAGACAGTTTAAATCTTACCGATCTCTGCGAAAAACCGGAAATAGCAGGCCCGGGTTTTATCAATCTCACCCTTAAACCAGCTTCCCTAGAAACTCAGCTTAGTAATATTCAAAAAGATCCTCGATTAGGAGTAGAAAAAGAGAAACATTCCCCAAAAGTCATTGTTGATTTTTCGAGTCCAAATATTGCCAAAGAAATGCACGTAGGACACCTTCGTTCTACGATTATCGGAGATTGTATTGCTCGCATTCTTGAATTTTTAGGACACGATGTATTGCGACTCAATCATGTGGGAGATTGGGGAACGCAATTTGGTATGTTAATTGCTTATTTAAGAGAAGTTTATCCCGATGCTTTAACAACGGCAGATGCTTTAGACTTAGGAAATTTAGTGACTTTTTACAAGCAAGCTAAAGTTCGTTTTGATGAGGATGAAAATTTTCGAGAAACGGCTAGACAAGAAGTAGTCAAGTTACAAGCGGGTGAAGAAGATAGTCGTCATGCTTGGAAATTGCTTTGCGATCAATCTCGTCGCGAATTTCAAGTAATTTACGACATTCTCGATATTAAACTACTCGAAAGAGGAGAATCTTTTTATAATCCTTTGCTTCCTGGAATTGTAGAAGATTTAGAGAAGCAAGGTTTAGTAACAGAAGATGCTGGAGCAAAGTGCGTTTTTCTCGAAGGATTTACGAATAAAGAAGGGCAACCATTACCTTTAATTGTTCAAAAATCTGATGGCGGATATAATTATGCCACAACCGATCTTGCTGCCATTAAATATCGCGTTCAACAAGATGGTGGACAAAGAATTATTTATGTTACAGATGCAGGACAATCCAATCACTTTACTCAGGTTTTTCAAGTGGCAAAACGTGCGAGATTTTTGCCTGATAATGTATCAGTTGTTCACGTTCCTTTTGGATTAGTTTTAGGAGAAGATGGCAAGAAGTTAAAAACTCGTTCTGGAGACACCATTAAGTTAAAAGATTTATTAGATGAAGCGGTGAATTGCGCTCGTACCAACCTAGAACAGAGATTAGCAGAAGAAGGTCGTCAAGAGTCTGAAGAATTTATTGCTAAAGTTGTTCAAGTCATCGGAATTGGTGCAGTTAAATACGCAGATTTAAGTCAAAATCGCAACAGCAATTATATCTTTAGTTACGACAAAATGCTTTCTCTTCAAGGAAATACGGCTCCCTATATGCTCTATGCCTATGCAAGGGTACAAAGTATTAGTCGAGAAGGTAAGATCGATTTTGAACATTTAGCAGAAGATGCCAAAATTATCTTGAAACATGAAACCGAGTTAGTGTTGGCAAAATATATTCTGCAATTAACAGAAATTATTAAGGATGTAGAAAGGGATTTACTGCCTAATCGTTTGTGCGAATACTTGTTTGAATTGAGTAAAAAGTTCAACAAATTTTATGAAAGTTGTCCCGTGCTTAAATCAGAAGAACCTTTACGGACATCTCGATTAATTTTGTGCGATCTCACTGCACGAACCTTAAAATTAGGATTATTTTTATTAGGAATCCCAGTTTTAGAACGGATGTAATCGACAAGAAAAAATGAGGGGGAACTCCCTAAGAAGTCCCCCTTTAGTCATTGCGACTTTAGCTATAGCTTCAGCAGTACGTTGATCGTCTTACAAAAAAAGTTTTCTACGTTTTTACAGCTTTTACGAAATGGAGTAACTTTCAAGGTAAGATAATTGACGGTTTGATTGGATGTCGTTTCAACGACAGTTGGTTGACCAATTTGTAAAGATAGATACAGCAAAAACGTAAACGTACTGGCAAGCAATAATCTTTCCCACATCTCACACCACCCTTGGAATACTTGCTTAGTCAGGTACTCGCTACTTTTGCCCCACGTTGCAGACACAAGTCTACACTTGAGAATAAAGCTAAATTTTCCTGATAGCAAAAGTTATTGTGACACTATTTCAATTGGCGCAGACGCGATCGCTTGACGATTGTTCCCGATGTTTCGATCTAATAAGTATTTTTGCTTAAGAGGATAGATTGATGACGACTACGACAACTCAACAACTTCCTATTCCTTCCTTCTTTAACCCTAAAAAAGTCCGTGAAGTTTGGCGAGTTCCCTATCAAGAAAGAGCAGTAGATGCTAAAGATTGGGCAAAACAATATAATATTAAACCTGCTGCGGAGGATAAAACCCGTATTTGTTTGCTATTAATTGACGTACAAAACACTTTTTGTCTTCCAGAATTTGAACTCTTTGTTGGCGGGAAATCTGGCCTGGGTGCAGTAGAAGATAATATTCGTTTATGCGAGTTTATTTATCGCAATTTGAATCTCATTACAGAAATTGCCGCGACGATGGATACTCATACTGCTATGCAGATTTTTCATCCGATTTTTTGGATCAATAATGCAGG
>CAYTUO010000346.1:3256-5018 GCA_964441015.1 uncultured Pleurocapsa sp. | reverse complement strand
TTTTGTCATCATGTTCTTGACAAATTGCACACAACCTTAACTTGTCACCAATGATCAGAGGGATGGGGCAATGGCGTTAGGAATTAATGGTGGTAGCGCTCCCAACTACGAGCCGAACAGCTACGATGATGCCCCCAAGCAAAATCTAGCTTATGCTGAACCTCCTCTCCCTCTAGGTGATGTGGCAATTAACCATTACGACCATCGGGAGGGTAATGATGATTACACTCAAGCTGGCGACCTCTTCCGCCTCCTGCCACCGGATGAGCAGAAACGACTGGTCAAGAACATCGTTGCTAGTCTCGGTCAAGCTACTGAGGAGATTCAGAAGCGTCAACTCTGCCACTTTTTCCGAGCGGATACTACCTATGGTGGCATGATTGCGGCGGGTCTGGGGATTAAAGTTGAGGGAGGTAAGGGCGATCGCTAAAATTAATGAATGGAAAAAACTTGGTTAATTATTGCTATTGGGTAAAGCTAAATGAAGGAGAACAAGGAAAGATGAGTTCTTGGATCTGCGACGGAGTCCCGAAGGACGGCAATTCGTACCCCAATGCTTTTGAACACGAACCCTATGAAAATACTGGCCCTGACTGCATTATCTGCGGTTTACCCAAAGAGGCGATGCAACCCGGAAAGACAAAGGCACAACCGAAGAAAACCGTATATGTTGGTTCTTCGGCGGCTAAACCTCAATCTCAGTGGGTGATGCCTGTCATGATTGCTGGGATTGTTTTGCTAGCAGCAGGAGGAGGCTTTGCTTTATTTCGCTTACTCTCAGGTTCTGTGACAGAAACAGACACATATGTAAGCACGACAACAACCGTCCCAGGCGCTTTTGTCAGCGAAAACGCAACAAATGCCCAATTGCTCAGTCAAGGAGAGAAAATCCTCCTAGATTCTACTCCAGAGAAACAAGCAGGAGCCACTGCCTTGGCTCAAAAAGATTGGGACGGCGCGATCGCAGCCTATCAACAAGCAGCAACCCAAAACCCTAACGATCCCGAAGACAAAATTTATCTCAACAATGCCAAAGCGAGGAAAGCGGGAAATCCTTTAACAATTGCCGTTGCCGTTCCCATTACACCTTCTCCCGACTCAGCTAAAGAAATCCTCAGAGGCGTGGCTCGCTATCAGGAAGAATTCAATCAATCTGCCTCCCGAAGGCTTCTAGAAGTCGTCATCGCCAATGATGCCAGTCCTTTACAAGCGTCTTCTTTAGGACAGGATATAGTCAATGCTGCCGACGTATTAGGCGTTTTAGGACACGGAATCGATCCAGGCAGCCAACAAGCCCTGAGAAAGTATCAGAATGCCGGTTTAGCGGCGATCTCTCCCCTAACTACAAGCGTTGCAACTGGCGGCCGGCCTATCCTCAAAACCATTCCCATAGACCAAAAAGCCAATGAGTTATTGGGAAATTATCTGCAAGCCGTTAGCAAGACCTTAAGCGAATACGCCAGGAAAAAATATTCTCCCCTATCGGTTGTCGTTTTTTACAATTCTGATAGTTCCTACAGCCAGCAACTCAAACAGGAATTAGTGAAAGCCATCCCTCAAGCTAAAGGCAAACTCGTCAAGGAAATTGAGATTACGGCTGCTGGGTTCAACGCCGATAGAGAAATTGCCAAGGCCAAGCAAAGCGGCGCGAAGGTTGCCTTTTTAGCCTTAAGTAAAAATAAAGTGCCCCAGGCGATCGCGATCGCGATCGCCAATACTAACGCGGGAGCGCCTTTAATGCTGATGGGAGGGGACGACCTCT
>CAYTUO010000346.1:0-3246 GCA_964441015.1 uncultured Pleurocapsa sp. | reverse complement strand
GGCGATCAAAGGCATTGCCCTAGCTGTTCCCTGGAGTTTCCAACCCAACGACCCCTTTGCCCAAGATGCAATCAAAAGCTGGAAAGGAAGAGTGAGTTGGCGCACGGCAACCGCCTATGACGCAACTAGAGCGCTAGCACAAGCCGTCAGTCAAAATCCCAATCGTTCTGGTGCCTTTCAGTTACTCGCACAAGGCATTCCTTTAACGAGCAGTACGACTAACTTTAATATCTTCAATGAAGTTCCCCTCGTAGAAGCCGTTCCTGGTTCTAATGGCCCGCCAGGCTCTAAATATGAATTTGCTGCAATTCAATAGATGAATGTTTGCCATTAAAACCTTTACAAGTGTATAAAACTATCGAAATTTTCAAATTAAGGTAGGACATAGGAGAACCTTTGAGAATTCTCCTTGTCCTTGGCGGGTTAAATCACCGTTCCATCGGGAATGGTCGCATTTTTCAAGACGACTACGATTCCGTTACGAATGTAGAAACCATCCTTTTCGCGATCGGCTTCTTCTACTCTGTCCTTATTAACAATTAACACTTTGCGCCCGATACAGGCATTTTTATCCACGATCGCGCGGCGAATTGTCGAGCCAGCACCGATCCCAATAGAAACTTTACCTTGTTCGAGGTTAGACTGTCTTTCGGCAAACGGTTCGTAGAAATCCGATCCCATCAGCAAACTATCCTCGACGATGCAATCTGCCTCTACACGGGTGCGAATTCCCAAGACAGAATGATGAATCCGGCATTCCTTAAGAATACAGCCTTCACCAATCATCGATTCAGTGATAGTGCAATCAAGGAGTTTAGTCGGGGGAAGGTAACGGGCACGAGTGTAAATGGGAGCTTGTTCGTCATAGAAGCTAAAAGGCGGCTGAGGTTGCCGAGTTAGCGCCAAATTCGCCTCATAAAACGCTTCAATGGTTCCAATATCTTCCCAGTAATCCTTAAACAAGTAAGCCTGTACGTTGAAGTCATTGGCTGAGGCTGGAATAATTTCTTTCCCGAAATCCGTTTGATTTGGGTTAGCTTGCAGGAGTTTTTCGAGAACCTCTTTTTTAAAGACATAAATGCCCATCGAGGCAATATAAGGGCTTTGCTTAGCCTGTTCTGGCGTTAATCCCAAAATCGTCGTATCTACCTGCATCCGTTTGAGCGCTTCACCTTTGGGTTTTTCCGAGAAATCAATAACCCTGCCATTATCATCAATCTTCATCAAGCCAAAGGCATCTGCCCGCTTTTCATCGATAGGAACAACAGAAAGCGTAATATCCGCGTTGGTTTCTCGATGACGTTGGACAAACAAGCTGTAATCCATCCGGTAAAGGTGATCGCCCGATAAGATCAAATACTCGTCTACGTCCCACTCCTTGAGTATCCAAAGATACTGACGTACCGCGTCGGCTGTTCCCTGAAACCACTGGGGATTTTCGGTCGTTTGCTGAGCCGCTAAAACCTCCACAAATCCATCAGTGAAACCAGAGAAGTTATAGGTACGACTCAGGTGACGATTGAGAGAAGCCGAATTAAATTGCGTGAGAACGTAGATTTTGAGAATTTCGGAATTGATACAGTTACTAACGGGGATATCAATCAGGCGATATTTGCCTGCCAGTGGGACTGCTGGTTTTGCCCGTAGTTTAGTTAGAGGATAAAGGCGAGTTCCTGCGCCTCCTCCGAGAATGATTGCTAAAACTCTTTTCACAAAAGAACCTCGCGACTGCCAGTTACTCCTTTCAACTAAAGTTTAGGACTGTCGGGGACATTTGACATCATCTTGGGCCAGATCGTTTTTGAATTATCTTGTATGAGCTATATTTTGACTGGACTTGAAAACTTTTATGACTGATGTAAAACTAGGTGAGTAAATTGGGAATGTTGAGGATTGCTAGAATCGAAATTCTCTAGCCTTCATCGCTCGAAACGAAACCGCTAGCTCTACTATGACAAGTCAGCCAAGAACACCCGATCGTTCAACGCTTGGAAACCAGTCTCAAGCGGGAATGCTACTAACTGCTGCTCAACTCCTCGAACGGTACGCATCGGGAGAAAGACGGTTTAGGCAAGTACAGCTTAAAAAAGTGGATCTCAAAGGGGCAAATCTGGCTCAGATCGAGCTTAGGGGAGCCGATCTCAGCAATGCCAATCTTAGAGAAGCGGATTTGAGTAACGCTGACTTAAGAGATGCCTGTCTCGACGGAGCCGATCTGTATAACGCTAACCTGAGTCGAGCCAACTTACAAGGCGCTCGCTTAGCAAAAGCCAACTTGAAAGAGGCTAACTTAACTAGGGCCTCTCTCGAACAGGTGCATTTAGAGGGAGCTTTTTTAACCAAGGCATCGATGATTAGGGCTAGCTTGAAGGAAGCGAATCTCATTGGAGCGCATCTCAATGAAGCCAATCTGGGCAGCGCTAATCTCAGCAATGCCTATCTCGATGGTGCTTATTTAATTCAAACGAGTTTACTTAAAGCTAACCTCGCAGAAGCTAGCGTCATGGGAGCGTTTCTGAGTGGAGCGGCTTTGAGCGGAGCCAATTTTAACGGAGCTTACTACACTGATAAAACGAACTTCGATGCCAGTTTTGACCCCGTAAGCGCAGGGCTACGAAAAATTCAGAATCGCTCAATTGAAGAGCTATTAAATGCCTTCAAGTACCTTAACGATGGCGCGAATCGTTATTGTGGTTCCAAAATGACAGCCAGATACTGGGAATCTTCTCGCCCCGATTTCGAGTGGCTCCAGCAGTTTCAAGTGAATGCTTCCGGTAAAATTACTTTTTCTGGAAACACGACCGAACCTCTAACTTCCGTAAAGTTACGGTATTGCCAAAAATGGCTCGATACTTTTATTGACTCCTGTTCTAAAATCATCCAGGAATTTCCAACTCTGCTCGATTCTAGTCAGATAGAGTTTTATCCATCCAAACGCGACGGCGATCCGTTGCCAGTTACCAACGACCAATTATTTGATTTTGAACTCTAAATTGCACTAGAACAGGTCTTTGAGACTATCCGAGGGCGATCGCAGTTCGATGATAAAATTCTGGATTAGCATAGCAGAGATTTTTAAACTGTTCGGGACTCAAACGCACGATAGCTTCTAGATTGAGCGGGAATGGATAATAAAAGCAATCCCCTAGCGGCAACTAGGGGACTTGAAGAAACTCTTATTACCTAACAGGATTGACATCTCCCCGCTTTGAAAAACGGGGATTCTGGAAACAAAGTTTCCGCAAC
>CAYTUO010000345.1:0-5062 GCA_964441015.1 uncultured Pleurocapsa sp. | reverse complement strand
TTTATTACACTGGCATTTACCTAATAGTTTAGCATAATATCTCCTGAAGAACCCTTGATGGAGTTCCCACGCACTTATCATAGGACAAACGATATCGTAGCGTCCTTGTACGATTACTGCTGGAATGTGACGGATAAGATCGACATTTTCTAATAATTGATTTTCACTTTTAAAAAAGCCGCCATTAACAAAATAATGACACTCAATCCTAGCAAAAGCATCAGCAAATTGATTGCCGCTAAATTTTTGGATTAAGTCTTGTGATTGAAAAAGTTTACTCGTACTTGCTTCCCAAATTGACCAAGCACGTGCAGATTGGAGTCTAATTTCGTTATCTTCACTTGTTAAACGTTTGTAATAGGCTGATATTAAATCGCCTCTTTCTTCAACAGGAATTGGTTTAAGATATTCTTCCCAAGCTTCAGGGAAAATATAACTCGTTCCTTCTTGATAGAACCATAAAAGTTCTTTTTTTCTCAGTAAAAAAATGCCTCGTAAAATCAATCCTGTACAACTTTCGGGATGGGTTTGACTGTAAGCAAGCGATAGCGTACTCCCCCAACTTCCACCAAAAACAACCCATTTTTCAATGCTTAAATGTTCCCGCAGTTTTTCGATATCGCTAACTAAATCCCAAGTCGTATTTTCTCGCAACTCAGCATGAGGTGTACTTTGACCACAACCGCGTTGATCGAAGAGAATAATTCGCCATTTTTGTGGGTCAAAATATTGCCGATAGATAGGATCGATGCCGCCACCAGGCCCGCCATGAAGAAAAATAACGGGTTTTCCTTGAGGATTTCCCGATTCTTCAAAATGAATGGTATGTAGCTCAGAAACTTTTAATTTACCTTCATTATAAGGGTCGATCGGCGGATAAAGTTCTCGCATCTTCTCTACTTTTGTCGGTTTGGTAGGTTAATAAGATTAACTTAACACCGTTCGGGTTCGTAGTTCAGAATTTTTTTTGCTAGCAATGTTATTTTGACAAGCTTGTCGGGAAAACTATACATGACTAATGACTAATGATTAATAACAATGGAATGCGATCGCGATTTTATTATTATCGATACGGAAGGAAGGAACGATCTGAGTGAAATTGCTATTCTTAATAGTCAGGGAAAATTAATTTATGAAGCGTTTGCGAAAGAACATCCTAATAATTATGCTGTCAAGCTAAAACTCAAACCCATCAAAGAGATTCTATTAGTTACCAATTGACATAATATAAAATCTTCTTGATTTCTCTGCGCCTGGAGCGCGACGGCAGTTGCACAACGGGGGGAACCCCCGCAATGCACTGCCTCCTCTGCGTGAGACAAAAATAATCATGTCCTGCTACTTAAATACCCTTCGATCAAAAAGTCAGATTCAACCATCCGAAACGCCACCTTTTCTAACTGTAAAGCTTCGCTCATCAATTGTAATCCTAACTCTCCCACTGGAGAAGGTGCCGCGTGACCGCCTATAATTTTAGGAGCAATAAATGCCATCACTTTCTGTACTGTTCCTTGAGCGATCGCGCCGGCTGCTAAAGTTCCCCCACATTCCCACAAAACGCTCGATAATTGGCGATCGTACAAATCCTGCATGACCGACAAAGGCGTTAGCGACTCCAACTCTACCACCTCAACCCCTTTATCCAATAACTGCCCTTGCATTTCGCGATTACTTCCCACCTCAGTAAAGACCAAAGTCGCAGCTTCATCAACATTCCAAAGATTGGCATCCAAAGGTAAATCGAGACGACGACTCATCACTACCCGTAAAGGATTGTGGGAAGCCACTTGATGGGTTGTTAAATAAGGATTATCGCGACGGACTGTATTGCCTCCAATAACCACTGCATCGCAGGTTGCCCGCAACTGATGCACCAGATGGCGAGATTCCTTTCCTGTTACCCAAGCACTATGTCCCGTCGTTGCAGCAATTTTTCCATCTAGGGTCATAGCGTATTTTAAAATGCCAAACGGTCTTTGATAAAGAGTCCGATGGATAAAGGCTTCGTTTAATTGACGACAGGCTTCCCCTTCAACCCCAATAACGACCTCAATTCCCGCACCCTTTAGCCTGGCAATTCCCCCCCCAGAAACGCGAGGATCGGGATCGACCATGCCTACGACCACTTTAGCTACGCCAGATGCCATCAGCGCTTCCGTACAGGGAGGAGTACGTCCGTAGTGGTTGCATGGCTCTAAATTAACGTAAATCGTTGCTCCTTGCGCTTTTTCTCCTGCCTCTCGCAGAGCAAAAATTTCTGCATGAGGTTGACCAGCTTTGGGGTGAAACCCTTCGCCTACAATCTTACCCTCCCGGACAATAACAGCCCCAACCAAAGGATTTGGAGAGGTTTTTCCCAAGGCTTGACGAGCGAGTTGTAAACAGCGCTGCATCATTTGGCGATCGCAGGGAGTTCCGACAGCAGGCGACTGAAAATCAGATTGGTTATTCATTGAACAGTATTTTATTTCAGCGCGATCGTTAAATTTTTTAACAAAAAATTTTTGTTTCCATCATTATTTAGTTATTCAATTGGTACGCATTTAAGTTGCATGGTTAAAAAGTAAAAAAATTTAATAATTCTCCTTGCCTCTAGTTGATTTTCCTCCGTTATGGCTCAGAGTTAACAGACAAATTGAGGTGCGTGACGGCGATCGAGCCTATTGAGACAAGAGCAGCGATCGCAAAAGCTTTAAACTTCAAATGGAAAAATGTATTGAAAAATACAGAAAGCAACCCTTAAGAAAATCAAGAATTTGAAAATTTCGATGACCCAAGTGACCTAATATCAAGGCACTCAGTTATCTTGACTCAAGGTTGTAGTTGTCTGTACAGTTGTATTCCTAAGACTAAAGTTTGATAACAATAAAAAGTCAAGCATAACTGTACAAACGGTAACAAATAAGACTCCTCAAACAACTCAATGTGTTTCGTGAATCTAGTTTAACGTCTAGCAATAATGATTAAACACAACAACGATCGCAAATCACTGTCACTAAAAAGAAAACAGAGAGATTGGCAGCAGTCATCTGATTCCCTGTGGCAAGCTCCCTCTCTCGAATCTATTAAAAGGATAACTAAATTCTTTTCTCCCTATTGGCTAGCTTGTATTCCACTGGCAGCTATCATCTTCGTCGTCTGGAATACGGCTGTTGCTGCCCAAGATAGCCAAGGGCCTACGACTGCGGAAGTTCAAATGGCGCTCAATACCATTTGGGTGCTAATCGCAGGGATACTGGTTATCTTCATGAACGCCGGATTTGCCATGCTAGAGACTGGCTTCTGCCGCCAGAAAAATGCTGTCAACGTCCTGGCTAAAAACCTAATTGTTTTTGCACTGTCCACCATCTCCTTCTGGGCAACAGGTTTTTCCCTAATGTTCGGACAAGGGAATGGTTTCATTGGAGGAGGCGGTTGGTTCTTAGGCGGCGAACCCGCTACCTACGGACTGAATCCATTTCCTGAAGGATTGCCCGTCCCCGTCTACTTCATCTTCCAAGTCGCTTTTGCTGGAACCGCAGCAACGATTGTTTCCGGTGCAGTAGCCGAGCGAATTAAGTTTGTAGATTTCTTGATTTTTAGTCTGCTCCTGGTCGGAATTTCCTATCCAATTACCGGACACTGGGTCTGGAATGCCAGTGGTTGGCTATTTAATTTGCAAGGAGAAAATGGCGGTTTTAGAGACTTCGCTGGCTCTACTGTCGTCCATGCTGTCGGCGGATGGGCTGCCTTAGTCGGTGCCTCAATTCTCGGCCCTAGAGAAGGGAAATATAGAGAAGGTCGCATTAATGCAATCCCCGGTCACAATATGAGTATTGCGACATTGGGATGTTTGATTCTCTGGATTGGTTGGTTTGGGTTTAACCCCGGCTCGCAATTAGCAGTCGATGCCGTCGTACCTTATATTGCAGTGACAACCAACCTAGCAGGAGCAGCCGGAGGAATTGCCGCTACCGTCACTTCTTGGGCTAAAGACGGCAAGCCAGACCTGTCGATGATTATCAACGGGATACTTGCTGGTTTGGTGGCGATTACGGCTGGCTGTGCTTATGTTTCCTACTGGAGTGCGTTCATTATCGGCATTATCGCAGGTATCATCGTCGTCTATGCAGTCTCTTTCTTTGACAACCTCAGAATTGACGACCCCGTAGGTGCTATTTCGGTTCACTTGGTTAACGGGACTTGGGGAACGCTAGCTGTAGGTTTGTTTGCCGATGCCAACGTCGGAACGGGATATGACGTAACAGGTCTATTCTTTGGTGGCGGTCTCACGCAATTGATTAATCAGATCGTCGGAATTCTTGCTGTTGGTGCTTTCACAGTTACCTTTAGCGTTGTAGCTTGGATGGTGCTAAAAGCTGTATTTGGGATGCGCGTCAGTCTCGAAGAAGAGATCAACGGCTTGGATATCGGCGAACACGGAATGGAAGCCTACAGTGGCTTTGTCAAGGAAGCTGATGTTCTTTCAGGCAGTCGCGCTGGCGGCATTAGTGGTGTCGATCTAACCAGTAGGTCGGAAGTGTAGGGGCTGAAAGTTGTACTGAGCGTACTGAAAGGAATAGATAATGTTGAAGAAATTTGTCTTAATTACACTTATTGCACTTGTTTTCTGCTGCGGCTTGCCTATGGGGAGCGCGTTGGCTCAGGGATCTGCGGCAGAAAATCCTATCGATACGGGCGATACAGCTTGGATGTTGATTTCTACAGCACTCGTTCTCTTAATGACTCCAGGATTGGCATTTTTCTACGGAGGATTAGTGCGATCGCGCAACGTCCTCAACACCATGATGATGAGTTTGGTTGCTATGGGACTCATCGGCGTAACTTGGTGTCTGTGGGGCTACAGCCTTGCGTTTGACGTGACTCCCGGTCAAAGTGGATTTGGTGAAGGGATTGAACAGTTTATCGGCGGACTTGACTGGCTTTTTCTGAATGGGGTCAAGGCAACTGAACCCGATCCCGTTGGTTATGCGGCTACCATCCCCCACCAACTCTTCATGGCGTATCAGATGACCTTCGCCATCATCACCCCTGCACTAATTTCCGGCGCGATCGTCGAGCG
>CAYTUO010000344.1:0-5076 GCA_964441015.1 uncultured Pleurocapsa sp. | reverse complement strand
GAGTGGCTTCGACCTTAACCATTTAAAGCTACCATTCTAACGAGCTAGAATTTAGCTGTCAACTTGGTTGTGATGAGCGCTCTATGGACTTTAGAAGACTCAAAACCCGCTCTAATTCCGCGTTTAGGCTGATCTACCATCTCGTTTTGGTGACTAAGTTCAGAAATGATTCTCTGACGGGCGAAATGCTAGAGCGATTAGAGGAAATCTTTGATTTAACGTTGGCTAAATGGGACTGCGAACTGATTGAGCTTGGGGGAGAGGCTAATCACATTCATGTCTTATTTGAGGCAATCCCTAGCATTGATTTGTCGAAGCTGGTGAACAACCTCAAAACCGTGTCCTCTCGGCTGATGAGAAAAGAGTACGCAGAACATCTTCATCGGTTCTACTGGTCGGACAAACCGATGTTTTGGGGTGGAAGTTATGCTCTAATTACGGTAGGAACTCAAGCACCTTTAGAGAAACTGATCCAGTATGTCCAGAATCAGGAAAAACCAGAATAAGGATGCTTCGCACTGTTGGTTGGTTTCGCTAACCCCATCTAAACTTGGTGTTCTAGATGGGGACTGCGCTCAACATTTTGTTCAAAATAGAGAAGCCCTTGGGAGTCTGGCCGTGTTTCGACCCCAAGAGCTTTACCTTTCGTTCTTACTCCTCACACACAAACTTATTATTACTCATTTTGGCTTTAGAAGATTCAGATGAGTGACGCTTTTAAAATTGTCACTCAGAGCGTGCGCGTATCCCACACTGCTACATATTTTTTTGATACTCTTCCAGGAGATCGAGCAAATTTACCTGGCATTGCATCGGTAAAAGATCTGCCAAAGAAACTTCTAGTTTTCCGCCACCTAACTTAACAGGAATGCTGCGGAGGATTTTTAGCACTGCATCTTCGTTCACAGCGTTCTCTTCCAACAGAGGGTAAACTTTTTCGGCGACAACGGTATGGAAATGAGCCTCAGATAGATACAGATGCCATTTGGCTACATCTATATAGATATTTTCGCCAATTTCAGCAGCTAGGCGCTCGATTGCTTGAGTTGTATTAGAGTTAGCCATTGGATTTTACAGAATAATTACTTTTTGTTGTCAACTTAGGAAATTCGAGAGATTTAAGCCTTTAATTTTCTCGAAATTAATCCCCAGCGAGAAGTTTTTGAGAAGAGTCTGAGAAAAGGCAAAAACTCAGATTGGGTAAGCCTTACATGAATTCTAACACTTACGATAACGACGGATTTATTGCTAAGCATCTACCTGAAAAGCTTGTCAGGCAAGGAATGAGGATCTTATTGCAGCGCCTTCTACCTTAAACCAAGATAACTAGCAACTTGCGTTACTAGAGCCATAATAGAAGCTTAAAGGCATATCTCTAAGAAAGCCTGTCAAGCAAGCAATTTAGATTAAGTTTAGCGGGCTTGGAGGGACTCGAACCCCCGACCTTGTGGTCCGTAGCCACACGCTCTAATCCACTAAGCTACAAGCCCTTGGTTTCACTCAACAGTATACCACACTAGCACAGATCAAAACGATGACGCAAGATCTTTCTCATCTCAATGCCCAAGGAGAAGCCCAGATGGTAGATGTTTCCCACAAACAGTCTACCCGACGGGAAGCAATAGCCGCAGGTCAGGTACGGGTATCTCAGAAAACTTTTGCAGCGATCGAAGCAGGAAACGCACCAAAAGGGGATGTCTTAGGAACGGCAAAAATCGCAGGGATTATGGCGGCGAAACAGACTGCTAATTTGATTCCTTTGTGTCATCCCCTACCCTTGCATAAAATTGAAGTCCAGATAATCCCCGATGCCGAACTTCCTGGGTATCAAATTCGCGCTTGTGTGACGACTAAAGCAGAAACTGGGGTAGAAATGGAAGCTCTAACAGCCGTTTCAGTAGCGGCTCTGACACTTTATGATATGGCAAAAGCGCTTGAGAAGTCGATCCAGATTGAATCAATCCGCTTGCTGAGTAAAACTGGCGGGAAATCGGGAGACTATTTTAAACTGGAAAATTAAATTAAGTCGAATTGATGACAAATAACGGCAAAGAGAGCAGCTAAGGCCGTGATTGCGAAGGCGACGAGGGGATTTTGTCCTTGACTCACGGCAAAGGATGTTATCACTCCAGCACCTAGAGCAGCAGTTAGTGCTGCACCAACAAGGTCTTTATCTGTATTTTTGTACATAGACGCTCTATCGAGTAGTTAAAGAACGGACGAGAGAAATCGTGTTTTCAAAAATAACATTCTGTTTTTTACTGCTGGACAAAACACTGAAATATTGCAATCAAGATTTAAATTTAGCTAATTTTCTTAACAATATACGGGAGTCTCGAACGATAAATTAGATCGAGATGGAGTCCAGATTATTAAGCGATTTATGCCCAAAACCCATACCGTTGAAATTCGTCATCAAGGCAATAGTCATACAATTCAAGTTTCAGAAGAGCAAACCATTCTACAAGCAGCTTACGATGCGGGGATAGATTTGCCGAGTTCTTGCAATGCAGGAGTCTGTACGACTTGTGCGGCTCAAATTCTTCAAGGAGAGGTCGATCAAAGTGATGGCATGGGACTGTCCCCCCAACTGCAAAAAGAAGGTTATGTCCTTTTATGCGTTGCTCACCCTCGTTCTGACTTAACACTTGAGTCACAGAAAGAGGAAATGGTCTATCAGCGACAATTCGGACAGCCATAATCAAAAAAACTAGCGATCGCTCTTGATTAATCTGCTGGGTAGTTGTTGTTATGTTTTTCTCTAGTCTCAACTCCAGAGTTTAAATTAGAAGAAACAGTTCTCACACTCGCAACAAGTCTCATGAAAAGACTCACGCGATCGCGCCAACTATTTTTCGTTGCCATATTGGTCGTGTTGCTGGGCAGCTTACTTAGCTCTGTTATTCTACCTGGGTTATCAGTTAGTCAAAAGACAGACCAGCGACCAAATATTCTTTTTATTCTCACCGACGACTTGGATACTGCTGAAGTCGCGTATATGCCTAAGCTAAAATCACTAGTGAGCGATCGGGGAATTTCTTTTGAGAATTTCTTTGTCAACGTATCCCTATGTTGTCCTTCACGGGTTTCGATTCTACGCGGGCAATATTCCCACAATACTCAGGTACTTACCAACGAGGGATTAAATGGCGGTTTTGAAACTGCCTACCGACTCGGCGTTGAAAAATCTACGATCGCAACTTGGCTTCACGCGGCTGGGTATCGTACTGCTCTGTTCGGCAAGTATCTCAATGGCTATCCCAAGAGCGCCAGTAAAACCTACATCCCGCCAGGTTGGGACGAGTGGGCAAGTGCAATAGAAGGCAATCCCTATAGGGAATACAATTATACGCTCAACGAAAACGGTCAATTGGTTAGCTATGGGAATGACCCAGAGGATTATGGAACAGATGTCTATACCCGCAAAGCGGTTGATTTTATCGATCGCACTGCCAAGGAAGGAAAACCTTTCTTCATTTATCTGTCTCTGTACGTGCCTCATGAACCAGCTACGCCTGCACCACGCCACGCCAACCTGTTCCCAGGGGTAAAAGCACCGCGCACGCCCTCTTTTAATGAGGAGGATGTCAGCGATAAACCGCAGTACCTTCGCCAGAAAAAAAGTTTGCGCCAACAGGACATCGCTCGCCTTGACGAATTATATCGCAAGCGTTTGCAGTCATTGCAAGCCGTTGATGAAGCGCTGGTTAGCTTGGTGAACGCTTTAAACAAAACCAAACAAGTAGATAACACTTACATCATCTTTACATCAGATAATGGCTTTCATCTGGGACAACATCGGTTGCTACTGGGTAAGCAAACTGCCTATGAGGAAGCTATTCGCATTCCTTTTATCGTTCGCGGGCCGGGGATTCGGGGGGGTCAAACGCGCCCCCATCTAACGGGTAACGTTGACTTAGCGCCGACTTTTGCCGAACTAGCTCGTACTCGTGCTGCTGATTTTGTTGACGGGCGATCGCTAACACCCCTATTCAAGAGTGAACCCCCCTCAATTAGCACTTGGCGGCAAGCTTATTTGTTAGAACACTGGCAGAGCAAAAACAGGGGTCATGTTCGGACAAAACCTCCAGAAAGGCCAAGACCAACTCAGCCAGATCGTCGAGGTAGTAGAGAGAAAGCAATAGAAGTTTCACAGTCTAGACGGCGTAATCGTCGCGCTCCGCGAACACAGATCCCAGAATACCAAGGAATTCGTACCAGAGACTATACCTACGTTGAGTACAAGACTGGCGAGAAAGAACTCTACGACCTACGTGGCGATCGCTATCAGTTGAATAACTTGGCAAAAAAAGCCAATCCAAAGTTGCTCGAACAGTTAGCCCATCGATTGCATGAATTACGTAAATGCACTAAAGCGAGTTGTCGTTCGGCAGAGACGGCCTAACTAATCAAATTGCGACGAGGATTAAACTTCTCTAGCTGTCGTAATTGTTGGTATAACGCTAACTCCTCTGGACTCAGTTCGGGAGGCATGACAATCTGAATTTCTACTAACTGATCGCCTCTGTTGCCTTGAGCGTCGGGATAACCTTTATTCGCTAGGCGTAAGCGCTGACCCGATCTAACTCCTTTGGGAACTGTCATTTTAACTAAACCATCAATGGTGGGAACTTCTACGGCCCCTCCCAAAATCGCTTCGCTAGGAGTCACAGGGATCTGACAATAAATATCCCCTCCTTGTATTTTAAAGAAAGGATGACGAGCGACGGTAATTTTGAGATAGAGATCGCCTCCATTGATCCCTTGACCTTTGAGTCGAATTTTTTGTCCGTCAATCATGCCAGGTGGCATCTCAACTTCGAGCGATCGCCCATCTTCGAGACGTATGCGCTCCCGTCCTCCGCGATAGGCTTTTTCTAATGGCAGCGTCAATCTTGCCTCCACATCCCGACGCAGAGGAGAACCCATGACTTTCGCTGTTTTAGTCGTTCCTGGGCTGAAATCGCTAAATTTCCAACTCTCAAAGTTCTGGCGATAATTGTTATAGCTTCCATTGCCATTGCGAGCAACTTTTTCGTTGGGTCGATTTAGTCTGCCTTTTTGTTTGCCAAACAG
>CAYTUO010000343.1:2803-5144 GCA_964441015.1 uncultured Pleurocapsa sp. | reverse complement strand
CGGAATGCGAAATGTTCCAGAGGAAATATTAGTGTTATGGGGTGAGGTTTCTCCACAGACGTGACTGAGGTCGAGTACTTGGCCTCTAGGGCCACGCATAAAACACCCTGGGTATTCTTGGGGTTTGGCAGCTAGGGGAGTTAGAATGATTCCAGTGACTACAATCAGGGCGCTCAGAATCGTCTTCATCGCAGTGGCTATTGATTTAGAACAAGGTTTAGGGTTACAATGATAGATTTCCCAAAGGAGCTAGTCGAATTAACATTATCCCCCCTTGCCTTTTTTTAACCTGGCGGCCAGTGCATCTGGCGATCGCCTAAAATATGCAGGTGAAGGTGATAAACGGTCTGACCGCCGTCAACACCGTTGTTGATGACTACACGATATCCATTACGAAGTCCCGATTGTTCGGCAACTTTCTTAACAGTTAGCAAGAGATGACCAAGGAGGTCTAAATCTTGCGCCGTAGCAGAGTCTAACTGAGGAATCGGCTTTTTGGGAATAACCAAAATGTGGGTTGGAGCTTGAGGGTTGATGTCTTTAAACGCTAAAGATAAGTCATCCTCGTATATGATATTTGCTGGAATTTCTCTTCTAATAATTTTAGCGAATACAGTGTCACTCATAGTTTAAACTAAAGAATTATTTCGCTATTTTCTCTGGCTAATCCTATCATCTTTGATTGATAAAAATTTAATTGTTTTTATTAGAAAGTTTAAAAAGACAAAATTTAAAAATAAAAAATAAGTAGTAATGGATGCAATATTTGTCCAATACTTATGTCGCTTTTTTAAAACAAAATTGTCTATGTTTAAAATTTTTTCAGATTATTAATTAGCTTGCGATCGCCTGCGACGACAGCGTTCCGAGCAATATTTGACCTCATCCCAACAGGTTGCCCATTTTTTACGCCAAGTAAAAGGTAGTCCGCAAACAGGACAAATCTTAGTAGGAAGGTCGGATTTTAAGCGCTGACGAGTCATATTTTTAGGACAAAGAAGACACGAGTATCTAAAATTTACTATAGTGCCTAATATACAGATTAAGGTTTGCGATCGCTTAAAAATGCTTTTACCTGAAACAAGCCGCCTCCAATTTACCACCGATCTCAACATCTGTCGCGTCTTGAACGGGATGTGGCAAGTTTCCGGTGCCCACGGACGTATCAACCAGACTCAAGCCATCCAGGAAATGTTTAAATACATAGATGCGGGATTCACCACTTGGGATCTTGCCGATCATTATGGCCCAGCAGAAGACTTCATTGGCGAGTTCCGCCGTCAATTAATTGCTAGTCGCGGTCAAGAGGCATTAGCTAACCTGCAAGCATTTACAAAATGGGTTCCTCGACCTGCCAAAATGACGAGACAATTGGTAGAAAAAAATATTGATATTTCTTTGAAAAGAATGGGAGTTAATACCCTCGATTTAATACAATTTCATTGGTGGGAATATCGAGATAAAAATTATCTTGATGCGCTTCATTACATGAGAGAACTTCAGCAAGAAGGCAAAATTAAACATCTAGCTTTAACTAATTTTGATACAGAACACTTAAAAATTATTACTGAAGCAGGAATTAAAATTGTCTCAAATCAAGTTCAGTTTTCTCTGATTGATCGCCGTCCTTTAGTAAAAATGGTCGAGTTTTGTCAACTGCATAATATTCAACTTTTAGCTTATGGAACTCTGGCTGGTGGTTTATTAAACGAACAATATTTAGGACAACCAGAACCAGGATTAATGAGTCTTAGTACGGCTAGCTTGAGAAAATATAAAAATATGGTTGATGCTTGGGGAGGATGGCATTTATTTCAACAATTGTTGTCTATCCTCAAGCAAATTGCTGACCAACATCAAGTGAGTATTGCTAATATAGCCGTGCGTTATATTTTAGAGCAACCTACCGTAGCAGGTGCTATTGTCGGTGCCAGACTCAGCGTCTCAGAACATTTACAAGATAATGCAAGGGTATTTAATTTCAATCTAGATCGAGAAGATTATCAAAAACTAGAAACTGTTTTCAGACTCTCAAGAGATTTGTATCAGTTAATTGGTGATTGTGGAGATGAATATAGGCGATAGAAAATTGGAAATGGGGACAGTTATCAGTTATTGGATGAAAGGATTTTGGATGAAAGGATTTTGGATTGATTTAGTCACCAATCACCAAGGACTAAGGATTAAGGATTAATGATTAATTTTAGTAATCGTCCGCCGAATGATGCAGCTAATCAATGGCGCTATTTGTTAGATGAATTTGTAGAAGAAAATCAGCAAGCTTTAGCGGCCCTCGCTTGGGGGTTATTACAGGAGTGGGGAAATAGTAAAGAAACGCTAG
>CAYTUO010000343.1:0-2793 GCA_964441015.1 uncultured Pleurocapsa sp. | reverse complement strand
GATTTGAAACCTAAGCCTCATTTTATTTGTTGTTCTAGAGAAGCGATCGAACTCCTGAATCGAAAAGTCAATCGAAAAATTCAGGAAATTTTAGGCGTTTTAGATGGCTATAATCCTGAAACAGAAGTGGTCGCGATCGCAATTGGCGAAGGACAAATCAAGTTAATTCATTTTCAAAGCGATCCCCCGCCTCCTGTTTGTTTCGAGCAAATGGAAGGGGATTTAGATACCTTAATCCAACAGCTTGAGGCGCGACTGCTGGAAAAATTCTAATAGCTCTTTACCAAAACCAATTTTTATGGGAGCGATCACCAGAATAATTGCGCCAATTGTCTCGACGCTGGTGTAACATCTGCCCTATGCGATCGCGTTGTTCTGGTGTCAAGACTGCTCGCATCTCTAACATACTTTCAAAACGGACATTTCCCAGTTCTTCTCGTAACCTGACAACTTCTTGTTGCTTGGTACGAATATCACTCACCGATGCAGTCCCTGCCATCATTTTAAATAACTCTTCTTGCGCTTTCTGCATACTGTCCTGAAGCTGTTCAATCCGTTCGCTATATTTCTGGCGAATTCCTGAGAGCTTTTGCTTTTGCGTATCTGTGAGATTTAACTGTTCTAAAAGTCTACCTCTAACTTCTCCTCTTCCTTCTCCTCTCCCTCGCCCCGGCATTTGTGCGATCGATTGCTCCCAAGCAGGGCTAGAAAGCGTTTTAGAATGCCAAAGCGGACTCGCGATCGCCACCGTGCTTCCAACCGAGAAAATCGCGATCGCAATAGGAATATACTTTCGACTACGTAACATCATAATTACCTCATTAGTGATTGGTGAGAAGGTGATTGGTGAGAAGGTGATTGGTGAGAAGGTGACTGGCGATTGGCGATTGGGAATTAGTTCACTGACAACTGATAACTGATAACTGATAACTGATAACTGGTAACTGTATCCACACTCCCCATCAAGGATGAGAAACAAGATATTTTGCCTCTGGTTCAGCAATAAGAGACCAATCGGTTTCAGTAGTATGCGTCGTTGGGAAAGCTACGGATGTATCGCTCATAGTTTCATTCCAGTTATCGACTAAAAAGATTTCTAGCTCCTCGCGATCGCTCGCTACTTCAGGTAATGGCTTGAGCCAACGATAGCTTCCTACAAGCAGAAGAAGACTTCCTGCCATAGCACTAGAAATTATCAAGAAAAATTGATGAGGATATTTGGGAGGTAGTGGGAGTTCCCTTGTCACAAGTTCCATTAACTGCCATTCTAGATCCCGCATGGTTGGAGGAGGCGCAGGACGATATTCCTTCAAAAAATCCACCAATTTTTCATCATCATCTGAAAAGTGAGTCATTATAGCGCTCCTTCTTGCTGGAGAAATTTGCGAATCTCGTTACGAGCATAAAATAGGCGAGATTTGACAGTTCCTAGCGGCAAGTTTAAAATTTTTGCCACTTCTTTTTGCGGAATATCTTCTAGATCGTGTAAGACTAACACGGCTCGATGCTCCAGACTAAGGACTTGCAAGCCTCTCTGAACTAAATCTTGGTAATGTAACTTCATGAGATCGGGCGTATCTTGAGGACGCGAGAGCATTCTGTCTAAAGGAGAATCATCTTCTGATGTATCCGTATATCGCTCTGTTTCTGGCTTTCCTCTAGCTATTTGTCGCCGTCGATCCGTTGCTACGTTCCAGCTAATTCGATAAAGCCAAGTCGAAAAATAGGATGGTTTTTGCAAGTTAGGCAAGCCTTTCCACACTCTAAGAAAGACTTCCTGAACGAGATCGTCTAATATTTCGCTGCCACACAGTTGATATAGCGTTGATCGGACACGCTGCTGATAACGTCGGTACAGTTGACGAAAAGCTGCGCGATCGCCTCGCTGGCATTGTATAACCAGTTCTGTGTCTGTCGTACTAGCTTGGTTATCAGCTAACACCTCGATCGCTTACCTCACCTATTTTTTACAGTTTTAGACCAAGAGCATAACGCTAAGGTTCAGTTCATAGATGGAAAAGCCTCTCTAAGTACTTCCTTGGCTACGACAACTCGATCCCGTTTTCAAAAAGCTTCTCAAGTTTCCCAATTAAAGAAAGTCCGCCTACGCGGACATAGTTTGTAGAGTCGCGGTTTTAACCGTCGAGAAACTGAGTTCGTTAATGAATTTAACTGATTGCAAGACCTTCTAGCGCTACCTTAACATTCTGGCGAACTGATTCAGCCGAGGCGTGTAAAGCTTTTTGTTCCTTATCAGTCAGCCTAACTTCTAAAATACTCTCAACCCCGCGACATCCCATTCGACAGGGAACACCCAAAAAGATATCGTGCAAACCATATTCGCCATTAAGATAAGCAGCCGCAGGGAGAAGGCGAGATTGGTTGCGTATAATTGACTCGACCATCAAGCTAGCAGACGAAGCAGGTGCAAAATAAGCGCCTCCGGTTTGCAATAACTTAACAATTTCTGCACCTCCGTGACGGGTACGCTCCATCAATCGCTCGATAGTTGCCGCATCCATCAGTTCGGTAATAGGAACTCCTCTGACGGTACAGTAACGGGGTAAGGGTAACATCAAGTCTCCATGACCCCCTAAAACCAGCGTGCTGACATCTGCCGTACATACCCCCAATTCCATCGCAATAAAGGTTTGCAGGCGAGAAGAATCGAGAACCCCTGCCATCCCCATTACTTGATAAGGAGGAAGTCCAGTCACTTTCCAGACGACATAGGTCATCACGTCTAGAGGGTTAGTAATGACGATAAATATAGCATTGGGGGAGTATTGGAAG
>CAYTUO010000342.1:0-5157 GCA_964441015.1 uncultured Pleurocapsa sp. | reverse complement strand
CGCTTCGCAGCAACATTCTAGAATCCGCGTTTTTTAAAGCGCGGAGAAGTCAAATCGGACTCTTCTGGCACGTCTGAAAAAGCTAAAGATAAGCTAGAAAATCCGCCTCAGTCACCGGAAATATGAGTTAGCTGGAAAGAAATAGACTGAGCTTCTAGCAAAGAGCGTGAACAATACTTCTGACAAGACTCAAGCCAACATTCTAGTCATTGGTTATGGCAACGATCTGCGTAGCGATGATGGCATCGGACAGCACATAGCAAAAGTCGTCTCTCAGTGGAATCAAGTAGGAGTGCGATCGCTTTGGGTACATCAATTAACCCCTGAACTCGCCTCAGATATTACCACCGCCGAATTGGTCATTTTTGTCGATGCCTATCGAGCCTTCCAGACGCAAGACGTACAAGTTCGTTTTCTAGCTCCTGTCTGCCGTGACATTATTGACACTCATAACAGCGATCCGCCGGGGTTACTGAAGCTTGCTCAATCTGTCTACGGCCATTGTCCGCCCGCTTGGTTAATAGCAGTGCCAGGAGTAAACTTTGAACTGGGCGAGAGCTTTTCTCCTACTACAAAAAAAGGACTGAATCAAGCCTTAGAACAAATTGCCAACCTGCTTGAAACTCATTAATTTATAGTAGTTTTCATAATTGATAAAGTAACCTAAAAATAAGAATGCTTGGAGTTGGACTTGTTTGAGTCAAGCGATCGCTAGCGCTTAAAACCAAGACGCATCAAAATCCGAAAATTCACAGAATCTTTACAAAACCTTGTTCGTTCTTGACCAAAGAATTATATATAACTAAATTGTTGCCCCTAACATAAAAAAAGAAGATATTTAGTCACGAACTGTTACCTAACCAAACTAGCTCTAACATTACGTTCATCCCAAGTCCTAAGAAAAAATGCCTAACAAGAGAAAGAAAAGAAGCCAAACTCAGAAGTTCTCCTGTTTCTACTGTCAACAACGTCTTTGGCGTTTAGGAAGTCAGAAGTACCATCTGTTCTACCAAGATATATCAGAGCTAAGAACACACTTGGGCATTACTCGCAAAAAAGCAAGCTTCCTAGCAGCCAAACACCCAGCCTATGTTGACTCCAATTGTTGGCTGGAAGAGTTCTTCTGTGAAGAGCACGGAAAAATATGGATGCGAGTTTCCAAACAAGCCGATGGTACGCTAGTCTCTACTCCCGCTAAAAGCAGCGATTGGAATCGTACAACTTATACTATTAACCCAGATGTACCCAATCCATCAGTTAGCGAATACACCTATCGAATGAGCCGTGGAGTAAAAGGTCAGTTGGTTTGATATAGATAAATCGACCTCTTACGGGTGAGCAACTCATCTAAAAGCCTCCGGGAGTTTGGAAACCGCGTCTATTTATAGCGCCAAGGAAAAACGACTCGGCTAATTTATTAGCCGTGAACTCAGCTATACTGGGATGAGTTACCAACCCAGTTAAATGCAGACAATATCTGTTAAATGCAAGCTTCAAGTTCCTACAGAGTTGCGGTCGGAAATAGACCGCACTTTGATGGGGTTTGCTGATGCTTGCAACCAGATATATGAGGTGGCAAAACGCGAAAATTGCTGGAATACAACTAAGCTTCACCACAAAGTTTATAAACCTGTGCGGGAAGCTACGGGGTTGAAGGCCAATCACGTCTGCCAAGCAATTCGGCGTGTAATCGGTAACGCCAAAGCAGTTAAGCAAGTCCATAAATTTAGACCGACATCCTTGAATTTGGATATTCGGACTTTTCAATATATTGAGGAACTGCAAACTGTTGGCGTGACGTTGATGAGTGGTCGCCATAAGTTTAAGTTGAGCCTTGGCAACTATCAGTTGGGATTGCTCAAAGGACAGTCCCCAACTGCTGCCACACTCAACAAAACCAAGCGTGGTGACTACTACATCAACATAGGAGTGAATATTCCGACTCAACCACCTGGAAAAACGCCCAAAGTTATTGGGGTTGACTTGGGAAGACGGGATATTGCAACAACTTCCACTGGAAATAGTTGGAGTGGCGAAAAGATTCAAGCTACTCGTGACCGATATAGTAAGGTTAGAGCTAATGTTCAATCCAAACGCAGCAGAAACAGTCGTAGACTGATTCGCAGGCTCTCTGGGAGAGAACAAAGGTTTCAAAAGTGGTTGAATCACAACATCAGCAAACAACTGGTAAGCGAAGCAAAACAAAGCGATGCTGCACTGGCGTTTGAGGATCTGACCAACATTCGGGAAAGCCTGAATCAGCAACCTCGAAACAAGATGGAGCGACGGAGAACCAATAGTTGGGCGTTCTACCAACTCAGACTGTTTGTGCAGTACAAAGCTTTGATTGCTGGGATTGGGGTCGTCTTTGTTCCACCCGCTTACACCTCTAAAACCTGCTCCCGTTGTGGGCACGTCCATCCCGAAACCGACAAGAAAAAGTCCTATCGGAGTGGGAAACGGTTTAAATGTGGTCACTGCGGGTTTGAACATGATGCTGATGTTAATGCGGCATTAAATATTGCTGCTTTGGGGTTGCCTGTAAGTCAGCCCGAAAGTCCGGGGATGACGTGCCAGTTGCAGGGACAGATGTCTCTGAGGAGTGCGTTCGCTCTGGGCTGAAGCTCCCGATTAGAAATCGGGAGTTGCTTACACTTCGCAAACCACTCGAAAGCCAATGACACTCGAACGTTTTTGAGCTTCACAACTATCCCGATAAAATGCTTATGCGTCACCTTGTAAGTCCTCTCAGACACGCGATCCAACCCCTGAGTGGTTTGACCCTATTAACCCTTATGACTATTGCTAATCCTGAAGTAGCTACAGCCCAACCGCTTTCTACAGAAAGGATTTTGACTCCTCCAAATCCCGTGAGAATTTACCCCGAAACAGCTTATACCTTGGGAGCAGGCGATCGCATTCGCGTCGAAATCTTTAGACTCCCTCAGTATAGTGGCGAGCAGGAGGTCTTGGTTAACGGCTCGATCAATTTACCCAAAGTAGGCAGTATCTTAGTTCAAGGGTTAACCTTAGAACAGGCAGCCGCAGCTATTGCCGCTAAGTATACTAGCGCCCGAATTCTCAGAGAGCCTTTGATCACCGTCAGCTTGCTAACTCCGCGTCCCATCAGGATCGGGATTGCAGGAGAAATCAATCGTCCTGGTTCTTATACCATTCCCATTGAAGGCTCTCGATTGCCCACATTAACTCAAGTCTTAAAACTTGCAGGAGGAATTACTCAGGCAGCCGACTTGCGTAACGTACAGTTAAATCGTGTGCAACAAGGAGGTTCTCAACAAGTGATCGCTGTCGATCTCTGGCAATTGGTTCAGACAGGCGATCTCAATAACGATTTAACCCTCAGAGATGGCGATACCATCTTTATCCCCACCGCTTCTGAGATTAACCTAGCAGAAGCGCCCCAGTTAGCATCTGCCAGCTTTTCGGTTGATAAAACTCAACCCATTAACGTTGCCGTTTTGGGTGAAGTGCGCCAACCTGGTACTCATACGATTCAAGCAGAAGAAACTTCGGGCGGGCTACCCACCGTAACTCAGGCTATTAAATCGGCGGGCGGGATCAATCCCCTAGCAGATGTTCGTCAAATTCAGATTCGTCGGCTCACAAAAACTGGCTCCGAACAAGCCATTACCATCAACCTATGGCAACTCTTGCAATCTGGCGATCTCCAGCAGGATTTGATTCTCCAGAATGGCGATACCGTTTTTGTCCCAACGGTAGAAGACCTCAACCTAGTAGAATCCGCCAAACTTCGTACCGTCAGCTTTGGCCCCGACAAAACTCAGCCCCTCAATATTACCGCGATCGGTGAAGTTTTCCGTCCGGGCACTTATACCGTGACTGGTAGTGCCAGAACTAGTGAAGCTGGCGTACCTGGCGGCACATCGGGTGCTGAAAGCGTTCCTACCGTAACTAGAGCGATTCAGATAGCTGGCGGGATCAAACCTCTGGCTAACATTCGTCAAATTCAAGTTCGTCGTCTTACCAGTACAGGAGCGGAACGAATTATAGAAGTCGATCTCTGGAAACTTTTGCAAGAAGGAGATTCAAGTCAAGACATCATTTTACAGGAGGGAGATACAATTGTCGTGCCCACAGCAACCGCCCTTGCTCCCGAAGAAGCGGCTCAAGTGGCTGCCGCAAGCTTTTCACCCAATACGATCGCGGTTAACATAGTAGGTGAAGTCAAAAACCCTGGAGTGGTTGCAATTCCACCCAATACGCCCTTGAATCAAGCTCTGTTGGCAGCAGGAGGGTTTACTAACCGAGCTAGAACGGGTTCTGTAGAACTCATTCGCCTGAATCCAAATGGTAGCGTTTCTCGACGAGAAATCTCTATCGATCTAGCTCAAAGCGTTAATGAGCAAACTAATCCGGTTCTTTACAATAATGACATGGTTGTAGTCAATCGCTCCACCTTAGCAGGCATTTCAGATACCTTAGATGAAGCCTTAAACCCCCTTGGCAAATTTTTGACAATATTTAGTTTGCCATTTAGATTATTAAACTTTTTTGATTAGATAGAAATTCTAAGATGAGAACGGAACATAATTCTCAATTGATGCCGCCAAATCCTGCTGTTCGGTTCTATGAGAGCGATGAAGGCGGATTAGAGCTAGGACAAGTCATAGGCGCTATTCGTCGCCGAGTCCTTTTGATTGCTGGGATCACAATCGGAATATCTGCTGTTGCTGGATTTACGGCGCTAACCGCTCGCCCCCTCTATCAAAGTCAGTTCGAGCTTTTAACCGAACCCCTAACGATTGAGACTAAGATCATTTCCTCTACTAATCCTCAAACTCTCAGTAATCGAGAGGAAATTGTGGCTGTTAAGGCAGATGAAGTCAAACTTAAGATTCTCAAAAGCCCTGAAGTCCTAGATTCCGTCATCGAAAAACTTCAAGTTAGCTATCCGAGTATTAGCTACAGCGCGATCACTGACAAGTTGAAGATTGTTACTATAGGGGAAAATGCAGAGATTTTGACAGTTTCTTATCAGGATTATGATTCAAAACTGGTTGAGTCCGTTCTCAATTTAGTTTCTAAAACCTATCTGGACTATAGTCTAAACACTCGCCAGACAGGTATTGGCAGAGGAATTCAATTTGTTGAAGAACAGTTGCCCAAACTGCGATC
>CAYTUO010000341.1:0-5179 GCA_964441015.1 uncultured Pleurocapsa sp. | reverse complement strand
GGGACTTAGAACGGGATTCAGAATCCAAAATCCAAAATCCTTTCATCCAAAATGGTATTATTCCCCTTTTGAATGTTTTTAGAAAATAATCCCTCACCCTACTTCTCAAATAATCAGAAAAAAGGTGAGAGATTACAGCTTGTTATTTCCTCAATCAATTTAGTTTTAACCGCCAGCAACTGCCGGAACGATACTCACCTCATCTCCATCTTTAAGAGGCGTTTCCGCTCCATCAAGAAAGCGAATATCCTCACTGTTGACATAAAAATTTAAAAAGCGGCGGGGTTTTCCTTCTTCATCGCACAAACGAGCTTTGATTCCGGGACAGCTTTGCTCTAGTGAGTCAATTAATTCGCTGACTGTGCTTCCGCCACATTCGAGTGTTGCGCGATCGTTAGTGAATTTTTGCAGAGGAGTAGGAATTAAAACTTTAACAGCCATACTTCGATTTTGGATTGAATGATTAGACTAAAACTTGTTGCCATTCGAGGCGTTCTAAGGTGCGAGAACGTTCTAGCGCGTGCTCGAAGCTCTCTAATTTTGGTTCAATAACTAAGGGTTCGCCGATGTAACCTTGTACGGCTTCCTGAGTCTTGAGTCCGTTACCCGTAATATAAACCACCGTAGTTTCATCGGGGTCGATCTTGCCTGCTTCTACCAATTTCTTTAAGACTGCGATGGTCGTACCGCCTGCTGTTTCGGTGAAGATCCCCTCGGTTTCGGCGAGGAGTTTGATCCCTTCGACAATTTCGGCATCGGTAGCGCTTTCGATCTCTCCTCCTGTCTTTCTAGCGATGTCTAGGGCATAAATTCCGTCTGCTGGATTGCCGATCGCAATAGACTTAGCAATTGTATTCGGTTTGACAGGCGAAACAAAATCCCGCTCTTCTTTAAACGCTTGTGCGATGGGAGAACAGCCTTCTGCTTGTGCCCCACTGAAGCGAACGGTTTTCTCTTCTACTAAGCCGACTTGAATGAATTCTTGGAAGCCTTTGTAAATCTTGGTGTATAAAGAACCAGAAGCCAGAGGTGCAACGATGCGATCGGGAAGTTTCCAACCCAGTTGTTCGGCCACTTCAAAGGCTAGTGTTTTTGAACCTTCGGAGTAATAGGGGCGCAGGTTAATGTTGACGAAGCCCCAACCGTAGGTATTACCAACTTCTGAACACAGGCGGTTTACTTGGTCGTAGTTGCCTTTGACTGCCATGACAGTTGGATTATAGATCAGAGTGCCCAGGATTTTGCCCGTTTCCAGATCTGCCGGAATGAAAACGCAACAGTCTAATCCTGCATGGGCAGCGATCGCCGCCGTAGAGTTAGCCAAATTCCCCGTACTCGCACAGGAAACCGTAGTAAAGCCCAATTCACGAGCGCGAGTCAAGGCAACGGAAACTACCCTATCTTTGAAACTGAGGGTAGGCATATTGACGGCATCATTTTTGATATAGAGATTCTTTAAACCCAGGCGACGTGCCAAACGATGAGATTTGACGAGAGGAGTCATCCCAGTTCCCACGTCAATTGGATTTTCGCTAGCGACAGGGAGAAAGGCTCGATAGCGCCAAATGGAGTTTGGGCCAGCTTGGATGCTCTCGCGACTGACTTGGCGACGAATGAGATCGTAATCATAAGCCACTTCTAGCGGTGCAAAAGTTTCCTCGCAGATATTCATGGCTTTGAGAGGATACTCAGTTCCACCTTCTTTAGAGACTAATTTGGTAAAAGTGGGCACAAATTTTGAATTTGTTTGGGTTTGCGTAGCCTGGGTCATGATGGGTCTCTCTCTATAATCCGTCAACTGTCGCTTGATACTATCACAGTGAAAACCCCCAGTCAAACATATCCGACTATTTTTGTCGGGTATGATTCGAGAGGTAACCCAAAAATTAAGGCGAGCAGACAAGATACTCGCCCTGGTTGGTTTTCTACAGACGTTTGCCAGAAGCTTACATCATGCCCATGCCACCCATGCCGCCCATACCGCCCATGCCGCCCATGCCGCCCATGCCGCCCATGTCAGGTACAGCAGGCGCAGCTTTTTCAGGTTTTTCAACCACGAGAGCTTCTGTTGTTAAGACCATGCCAGCGATCGAAGCTGCATTCTGTACGGCAGAGCGCACGACTTTGGCAGGATCGATAATACCAGACGCAATCATGTCTTCAAGCTTGCCGGTGAGGGCGTTGTAACCGATATTAAACTCGGTTTCTCGTACCCGTTCGACAATTACCGAACCTTCTGCTCCTGCATTATCGGCAAGTTGGCGCACGGGAGCTTCCAATGCTCTAGCGACGATATCGGCAGCCACTTTCTCTTCGTCGTTAGATAGATTGTTTTTGAAGTCAACAACTTTTTTAGCCAAGTGAATCAGAGTCGTTCCGCCGCCAGGGACAATCCCTTCTTCGACAGCCGCTTTAGTCGCGTTGAGAGCATCTTCAATTCGCAGTTTCTTTTCTTTGAGTTCGGTTTCGGTAGCCGCCCCAACTTTAATCACTGCCACGCCGCCTGCTAGTTTAGCAATCCGTTCTTGAAGTTTTTCTGCATCGTAGTCCGAGTCGGTTGCTTCCAGTTCTTTGCGGAGTTGGGCAATTCGTTTTTGCACGTCTGCCTTATTGTCTCCACCTGCAACAATCGTCGTGTTGTCCTTCTCGATGGTAATTTTGACAGCTTTTCCTAATAGATCTACAGAAGCAGTATCTAGGCTCAAGCCTATCTCTTCGGAAATGAGACGGCCGCCTGTAAGAACTGCGATATCTTGTAACATTGCCTTGCGGCGATCGCCAAAACTGGGAGCCTTAATCGCAGCCACATTGAGAACCCCTCTGGCTTTATTGACGACGAGGGTAGCTAAGGCTTCTCCTTCTACGTCTTCAGCAATGATGAGTAAAGGTCTTCCCGCACGAGCAATGTTTTCTAGAATGGGAACCAAGTCGGCGATCGCGTTAATTTTTTTGTCAGTAATTAGGACTAAAGGGTTGTCAAATTCAACGATTTGCCGTTCTGGATCGGTGATGAAGTAAGGAGAAATGTAGCCGCGATCAATCTGCATCCCTTCGACCACATCTAATTCCGTAGTCAGGGATTTCGATTCTTCAACAGTAATGACCCCATCTTTAGTGACTCGCTCCATCGCCTCGGCAATCATTTGACCGATCGCTTCATCGTTTCCAGCAGAAACAGTAGCCACTTGAGTGATCGCTGCTCCTTCTACTGGCTTAGCAACCTTTTCAATTTCCTGTACCAGATAATGAATGGTTTTGTCGATTCCTCGTCGTAGAGCAACGGGATTCGCCCCCGCCGTGACATTCTTTAAGCCTTCCCGAATCAATGCCTGTGCGATCACTGTAGCGGTCGTCGTGCCATCGCCTGCAATATCCTTAGTTTTCGCGGCAACTTCCTGGATGAGTCTGGCTCCCGTATTTTCTAAGGGATTTTCCAGTTCGATTTCTTTAGCGACTGTAACCCCATCATTCACAATTTGAGGTGCGCCAAATTTCTTTTCGAGCAAGACATTACGTCCTTTGGGGCCCAAGGTAATGCGGACTGCATCGGCAAGCGCATTAACTCCCATCTCTAATGCCCGTCTCGATTCATCTTTAAATGAAATAATTTTTGCCATGATCTCTCTGGATTAGTGTGATGACTTCTTTAGCAACTTTAGCACTCTTGATTAATGAGTGCTAATTCGTTATTTCCGAACAGTGCCCAAAAACCTATAACTGATAACGGGTCACTGATTACGCCATTACCATACCCCCATCGACATTGAAGACTTGTCCTGTAATGTAGGCGGCGGCGGGATCGGCAGCGAGAAAACGCACCATGCCAGCAATTTCCTCTGGCTTGCCATAACGACCAAGGGGAATAAGTTTAAGAATTTCTTCTGGATTGGAAAGCTTGCTGGTCATATCCGTTTCGATAAAACCAGGGGCAACGGCATTGACAGTAACGCCGCGACTAGCAAGTTCTTTGGCAACGGTTTTGGTAAAACCAATGACTCCAGCCTTCGCAGCACTGTAATTGGCCTGTCCGGGATTGCCCATTTGTCCGGCGACGGAGGCAATATTGATAATGCGCCCGCTTCGCTGTTTGAGCATGATTTTACTGACGGCTCTAGTACAGAGAAAAACGCCAGTCAGATTGAGATCGATAACGGCTTGCCAGTCTTCCGGTTTCATCCGCAAAAGCAAGGTATCGCGAGTGATGCCAGCATTGTTAACCAGGATATCAATGCGTCCGAATTTATCTAAGGTTTGTGCGATGAGATTGTCTACTTCTTCTGCTTTGGAAACATCCGCTTGTAGCGCGATAGCGTCTCCTCCTGCTTCAGTAATTGCCTTGACCACTTCTTCTGCTGCCGTGCTAGAGCGGGCGTAGTTTACTACGACTTTAGCGCCTTCTGTAGCTAGTGCTAAAGCCACGGCTCGACCAATTCCTCGCGAAGCTCCCGTGATGATCGCAACGCGATCTTGTAACTGTTTTTCTCTCATAAGCGATCCCTCTAATAATGTCTTGCCAATTAGTCACCAATCACCTTCTCACCAATTACCACTCCCTTCTGCTACACTTCTGCGATCTTCTTTTAAGACAATTCGTTCTCCATAACTCAGCAATCTATCGAGGGCTTCCAAACGATTTGCCCAAGCTTGTACTTGATAGGGCTGTACTATTTTTTGCTGACTCATCGAGCGATCAAACTGTCGGCGAAAATTCACGAGTGTTGCCTGTGCTGAGGTAAAGTCTTCTCTAGAAGGTTTCTCAGACAGTCGCTCTAAAGCTTTTCCTAAAGCGTCTACTTCCTCTCCCCACTCTTGGAGCGTTACCTCGTCTATCATCAAGCGATCGCTGGCTAACAAATAATTCCACTCGCGCTGTAGAGCCTTATAGCGAGCGACTGCTGCCTGAAAAGGCTGGCGGTGAGGTAAAGGTTCTAGCTGAGAGGAGGAGCGAGATCCTTGCGTGCGCTGAAAGATTGCCTGAAGATCGGGGGTAAAATTTTCTGCGGCAAATAGGGCATAACCTCCGATTGGCAGATTGCGGAGATATTGAATTTGATCGAACGTCACAGGATCTGGAACGCTTAACAAACGAAGTCCAGGGATAAGCAAGCTCGACCCAGCAACCGAGTGTTCTGACAAGAATTTCGTGGTTTCTTCTAAATTTACCGTATCCAGTGCATAG
>CAYTUO010000340.1:419-5199 GCA_964441015.1 uncultured Pleurocapsa sp. | reverse complement strand
GGCGCACGTCTGTGGCGATCAGGTATTTGATGAAGGGTGGAAAGTTTACGACGAAGACCGCCGCTACTATTTTGATTGCTTGATGGCACCCTATGCCAAACAAGTCGCAACAACCTTAGAAAAACTGAGCGACAAACCTGCTAAAATCTACGCTACGGGTCATGGGCCTCTAGTACGCTACGGTTTGACAGAACTGACGGCAGCTTACCAAGAGTGGACTAGCGCCCAAAAATCCCAAGAACTTAGTGTAGTGATAATTTACGCCTCTGCCTACGGAAATACAGCTATTTTAGGGCAGGCGATCGCGCAAGGAATTATTAAAGCAGGCGTGGGAGTCGAATCGATTAACGCAGAAGTCGCCGAACCCGAAGAAATTAAAGCTGCCATCCAAAAATGCGCCGCATTTATCTTTGGTTCTCCCACGTTAGGCGGCCACGCACCCACCCAAATTCAAACCGCATTGGGAATTACGCTTGCTAACGCCGATAAAACTAAACTAGCAGGTGTATTTGGATCTTACGGTTGGAGTGGGGAAGCGATTGACTTATTAGAAAATAAATTCCGCGATGCAGGGTATCGTTTCGGGTTTGAAACCATTCGCGTGAAATTTAAACCCACCGAGGTCACGCTAAAAACCTGCGAAGAAGCAGGGACAGATTTTGCCCAGGCCGTGAAAAAAATCCAAAAATCCCGCAAACCCAAACCCTCAGTCAGTGAATCGGAAACGGCAAGGACAGAACAAGCTTTAGGAAGAATTGTGGGTTCTTTGTGCGTGGTGACTTGCAAGCAAGGAGAGTTAAGCGGCGCAATGCTAGCTTCTTGGGTATCGCAGGCAACCTTTAATCCGCCAGGGTTAACGATTGCCGTGGCCAAGGAACGCGCGATCGAATCGTTATTGCATAGCGGAAATCACTTCGTTCTCAACATTTTACAGGAAGGCAGTCATTTAGGGTTGATGAAACACTTTCTCAAACCCTTTTCTCCTGGAGAGGATCGCTTTGCGGGAGTAGACACAGAAGAAACTGAAAACGGTTCGCCTATCCTCAAAAATGCTCTTGCTTATGTAGAATGTCGCATCAATAACCGCATGGAATGTGGCGATCACTGGGTTGTCTACGCCGTGGCCGAAAAAGGCAAAGTTTTACATGAAGGAGTCACCGCCGTTCATCATCGCAAATCTGGAAGTTATTATTAAAGTTAATTTATGACCTAAAAATTAGAAGTCATATCAAATCCGGTTGAATAACACAATAACCAGTAGTGCGACCATCTTGGTCGCTTTTCGGGACGCTCACACTACATATTATGACAAATGGATTTGATATAGCGTTTCTCAGTCGAGTGAAGTAAATTGATTTTGTTCCCTAAAACTAGGGCTTCTGTGCTTCATCAATCATGAGAACTGCTATATCAAACCTCAAAACTGTCTGACTCCAGATTTTTGTCAGCAGACTATCCTTTGAATTTGACTCATGGCTAACTCGTCAATCCATGTTTTAAAGCAAAACGGACTAATTCAGTGCGACTATTGGTTCCTGTTTTACTAAACAAGCGACTGACATATTTTTCTACATTTCTGACGCTAGTATCCAAACGTCCTGCAATTTCCTTGTTCATCAAACCTTCTGCTACCAAATCTAAAACACTTTGCTCTCGCGGAGTTAGCTCAATTTTAATCGGAGAAGGCGTTGGAACGAGATGAGAGGTTTGACTTAGCTGTTCTTTGATTGCTTTAACGTCTTGGACGAGTTCTTCTAATTTGGCAGTCTCGCCACTAGCTTCTGCCGTAGCTTGACGACGTGCTAACGCATTTTTCACGACAGCTTCTAGCTCTTCAGGATCGAAGGGTTTAGAAATATAAGCATCGCAACCTGCATTGTACCCCTCGATGCGATCGCTTGTCATGCCTCTAGCGGTTAAAAAGATGACGGGAAGCGCCTTAAAACGAAGATCGTCGCGCAGTTTTTTCAGAAATTGATAGCCATCAACTTGAGGCATCATAATATCGGAGACGACTAAATCTGGAGTTTCGCGTTGCAATAATTCCCAAGCTTCATTGGCATTACTAGCAACTTGGACTGAAAATTCGTCGCCGTCTTCTAGATAGGCTTGTACGGATTCGCGCACTCCAGGTTCGTCATCAACAAAGAGTAATTTGGCTTTTTCAGACATATTTTCTGCTCCTAATCCCAGAAAATCCCGAATTCTGAAGGCTGGCGATCGCAGGTTAAACCTCACAGAATTCTGAATTTTTACCTCTTAACCGAAAATACAGCTTCTTGGCGTTGTTTAATCGGCTGAAACAGCTTCTACTTCTATTGTCTCACTGCTTGTTTGCTTAGGAGAAGAGACAGGATTACTTTTCACCGATTTGAAGCGATCGAGAATTAACTGCGAGACTTCAGTAACCATTAATGTTACTAGGATGAAGTCGTCAATCTCTCCCACAATCGGAAAGATATCGGGAGCAAGATCTAATGGACTAAATAGATAAGCTAGAGTACCAAGAATAATCCACCAACGATATTTAGGATTGCGGATAGCGTTACGATACCAGTTGTAGAGCGATTGAATGGGAAATTTCATTGACGTACTTCCTCTGTCGTTATCTCTTATTGTGACTTATTGTGACAAATTCGCTTGGATTGTTCTGGTGTGGATCGCCCTTTTTAAGGGGGGTAGGGGGGATCGAATTTTGAATTGCTTATAATCCTATTGTCTGATTGAAAAATACAAGGGCGATCGCGGCAAAAAGCTTTGGAGTTGATTCGTGTCCAATGGAAGGATTTGCCGCCACACAAGTCAAAGAAGCGTTTAACATTCCCAATGAAGTAGATGTATGCTGTTTGTTACCCCTGGGATATGCGACAGAACCTTTTAAAAAGTACGGCGGACGCTTTCCCATCGACCAAGTTTTCTACAGCGAAAGTTTTGGAGCATCTTTTTATTAATTTGTCAACCTACAAGCTCGGACGAATGGGTTCAATTTTGCCTTGCAATGCTGAATTCATCACGCGATAGAGCCGTTCGACTTCCTCATGCAGGTTAAATTCTTGTTCAACTTTTAAGCGACCCGATGCGCCAAATTGCTCTCTAAGCTGGTGATCGCCCAGTAAAATTTCAATACGCTGAGCGAGAGAGACGGGATCGCCTGGTGGAACTAAATAGCCGCTAATCCCTTCCTCAACCAATTCGCTAATTCCAGCAATCTGCGTGGCGACAACTGGGATTCCTGCGGCCATCGCTTCCATCAAGACAACGGGTACACCTTCGGCAAAACTAGGCAGGACAAAGATATCCGTCTGCTGTAGGTATTGGCGGACTTCTGCTTGAGATTTATAACCGACAAATTTGACCTGTTCCGTTAAACCAAAGCGATCGCTCATCTGTTCTAATTCGGCCCGATATTCCCCATCGCCAACAACCGTCAAAATAATATCTCGATGAGAGGATTTGAGTTTTTCCAGACTTTGGAACAAGATGGGCAATCCTTTGGCGGCGGCTAAACGACCGACGTATAACAGTTGTTTACTGGGTTTGTCGCAAGACACTCGCTCGAATAGTTTGGGATTGACACCGCAATGAATAATGTGCATCCGCTCCCACTTTTCGGTAGGAGCAAAAAGCATCGCCTGAGAGCGACAAAAATGACTGATGCAACAGACAAATAAGGCTCTTTTAATTTTCTCGTCCAGTCGCCAACGGTAGGGAGCGAAGAAGATATAAGGCCCGTGTATGGTAAAGCTATAGGTAAAGCCACCCAGTTCGGCGGCTAGCATGGCTACTGTACAACTGGAATCAGCTAGATGGTTGTGCAGATGTTGGATCTGTTGTTCTCTAATTTGTTTGGCAAGGATACCCGCTTCGACAAAGTAAAATAATTGATACAAAGTCCCCTGCAATCCGGGCTGTCGCGTAGACCATGCCAGCTTGAGAGCGTGTAAATAATTGCCTGGCGATCGCAACAGGAAGGAAAGATGGGACAGGAGTACCGTAACGGGATGGGCAGGAAGAATGTAATAAGTGCGATCTCGCTCTGCTTTTTGCTCGGAACCGACGAGGTGTTCGTTACCAGGACGACGAATCGAAAAGGTCTGCACGTCTGCCCCCTTTTCTCGTAAAACCATGACCTCGCGTTGGATGAAAGTATCTGTTGCTCTAGGGTATTCGCCTGTCAGATAAGCAATTCGCATAGATTTTTTCATCAATTCTTATTCCTGTTCCCTGAATACTGCTGAATAAGGTACGCTTAACAATTCGGTATTGCTACAACTGCGATCGAGAGCCTCGTCTAACGAATACTTGGGAGTCCAGTTTAATACTTGTTTGGCGCGGCAATTACTATAGCGTAACGGCTTGAAACGAGCTTGCATTCTCGCCGGAACTAAGATACTGGGAAGTTTCATACGACCTTGTAAAAATCGCTGGTTATACAGCCAAAGGAAATCCGAAAAAAGACGCATGACTGTCCAAGGAACCAAAACCATGCGCGGGGGCGATGGCGTGCGTTGTACTAATTTATTCACATAGACGTTCTGGGTCGGTAAATCGTCGTCAATAATATTAATGGTTTGACCTACCGCCTCATTGCGTTCCGCTCCCATAATGATCGCCTGGGCACAGTTTTCGACATAAGTTAATGGCATGATGGCACGAGAACCAATGCGGAGCCAGAAGTTATCCCCGAATTCTGCCCCAATAAAGGCGTGCCAAAGGCATTCGCGCCCATAAATCATGCCAGGACGGAGAATAGTCACTTTTGCACCCTGCTTTTGCTCGA
>CAYTUO010000340.1:0-409 GCA_964441015.1 uncultured Pleurocapsa sp. | reverse complement strand
GCGGCGCGTAGGCGACGCCGCGGGCTATGGCCGCGTCGATGCCGCCGCGGAAGCGGTAGAATCCCTCGCTCGTGCGTTCCCCTGTCAGGAACGGTTCGTCGCGCGGGTCTACGTCGCTCAGCAGCAGTCCCGCGCTGTTGGCGTCCGTGCGGGCGACGAGAATGGTGGGCACGCCGCAGATGTCGGCCGCAAGCCTGGCCGCCGTCAACTTTTGCTCGAACTCGCGGATCATTTGTTCTTGAAGGAGCTTGGTTTGGGCGTATTCATCTCGATAGGTGGGGTCGATCTCGATGAGCGAATCCTCGTCAAGGACTATACCAGATGGCATATTTAGGTAGTCGTACACCGAAAACGTGCTAATGGCTACCAGTCGTAGTACCTTAGCTTCTACCATCCCCTCAAGCAAATT
>CAYTUO010000339.1:0-5224 GCA_964441015.1 uncultured Pleurocapsa sp. | reverse complement strand
AGATTTTTTACGTAAAAAAAACTTGTTAATTCTGATTTTTAAGTATTTACAAATTTAAAGTTTAAATTGCTTGTATAATATATTTTTCAATGTTTTAGATCTAAAATTTACATAAAAAAATGCAATTCAGATAAGCGATTAGACTTAAATTTTATTCTGTAAATTTGTGTGAAGTTTTTTTGACAACTATCGTTTTTTTACTTTAAGTCGCTCGCTAATACCTACAAAAATGATGTTGAAAATTGTCGTCAATAATATAAAAAACTGGATTTTTGTTACAGGCGTTATCCGAAGCGGCACAACTTTTGTTGGAAAAGTGCTGAGTTTGCCATTAGCGGTAGATTACATTCACGAACCCTTCAATCCCCTTTGCGGAATGCCTGGGATTGATCGCTGGTATTGCTACGCGCGACCGAGTTTAGATAGCAAAGCAATGCAGCGCGATCGCGAGTTGACTAAATCTATCTTTACCTACGATCTCACCTTAAGAAATTGGTATCCCGATAGCGATCCTTGGCACCGGAAACTAATTAAAAGTCTCGTCGGCAGTCGAGGCCCTTTTTATCTGCGCTTGGCTAAACCCAATCCTTTTCACAAAGCGGCAGTTATTAAAGATCCGATCGCGAATTTGATGACGGAATACCTCTATCTTCATTTCCAAGTCAAACCCGTGATTATTATCAAACACCCAGTCTCTTTTATTGCCAGTCTCAAACGGGTGAACTGGTGTCCCAACCCTAGCGAGATTGACGGGCGATCGCATCTTATCGAAGATTACTTTTCTGACGAAGCCGATTTTTTTGAGCGAGACTGGTCTGACCCTATATTAGGAGCAGCAGCTTATTGGCGTATCGTACATAAGGTATTACTCACACAAAGTCGCAAATATTCAGATTGGCAAGTTATTACTCACGAAGAACTCAGCCAAAATCCCGTCCCAGTTTTCCATCGTCTTTACGACCAACTCGATTTGCCCTGGTCGGATGCGATCGCGCAGAAAATCCTCAAATTTACCCAAGGTAATCGCTCTGCTCAAGCTAGAAAGGGATTAGTGCAAGATTTCCAGAGAAATAGTCTCGATATCTTTGAAACGCGACGAAATTCCCTTGCGCTAGCAGAACGCAGGGCAATTTTCGAGGTCGTCAAAGACGTGGCGCTACAAGTTTATCCCAAAGAAAGCTTCGCCATAGACGCATGAAAAAGAAAATTTCAACTCATGGGAGTAATAGCTGTCCGTGTTATAGAAAAAAGTCATCTAAAACCTCAATCGACAGATAAATAAAACGATCGAGATGAAAATTCTGTTTTTAGACCAGAGCGGAAATTTAGGTGGGGCAGAATTATGTCTCTTAGACATCGCCAAACCCCATCGAGATTCTTGTCTAGTCAGCCTGTTTGTGGATGGCTCATTTAGGCAGGCTTTAGAACGCCATCAGATTCCCGTGCGCGTTTTATCAACTCAGTCAATCCCAGTTCACAAAGATAGCAACTTGTGGCAGGGTCTAAGCAGTCTGGGGCAATTCATTCCGCTAGTTCGGCAAGTCGTTCGACTTAGCTACGCTTACAAGCTGATTTATGCCAATACGCAAAAAGCATTAGTTGTGGGTGCGATCGCTAGTGCCATAAGTCGTCGTCCTTTAGTTTATCACTTGCACGATATTCTCTCGCCAAGCCACTTCAGCCTCACCAATCGCCGTATCGCCGTTTTGTTAGCGAATCGCTTTGCTTCTAGGGTCATTGCTAACTCTAGAGCCACTCAATCCGCCTTTATCGAAGCAGGCGGACGAGCAGACTTGGTAGAAGTTATCTATAACGGCTTTCAACCCGAATGCTATGAGAACCTGACTGAAAGTGCCCTACAACTCACAGAGCGACTCAGTCTGAACGGACGCTTTGTCGTCGGTCATTTTAGCCGTCTCTCGCCGTGGAAAGGTCAGCATATTCTCCTGCAAGCCCTCACTCACTGTTCAGAAAACGTCGTTGCCTTGTTTGTCGGTGATGCCCTTTTTGGCGAACGGGAATACGTCGAACAACTACACCAGCAGGTCGCTCAACTAAAACTAAACAACCGAGTTCGCTTTTTGGGTTTTCGTTCGGATATTCCGCAGTTGATGGCAGCTTGCGCTCTGGTTGCCCACACTTCCATCGCACCAGAGCCTTTTGGTCGCGTTATCGTGGAAGCAATGCTGTGCGATCGCCCGGTCGTGGCGGCGGCGGCGGGAGGAGCGATCGAGTTAGTAGCACACGGTAAAACGGGTTGGTTGACTCCCCCCGGAGATCCTCTGAAACTGGCAACCATCATCAACCACTGTCTCACTCAACCCGAGCAAGCGGCTGCGATCGCCCGTGCTGCCAAACTTGAAGCCAGCCAACGCTTTGACTTGTCAGCCACTAACCAGCAAATCGAGCGACTGCTCGGTCGAGTCGTACAAATGAGGGAATAGTAGCTCGTAGGAAGCAAATGTCATGAAAACCTTACAAATAGGTCTCGAATGGTTCCCAGAACGAGGAGGCGGACTTGATCGCGTCTACTATAATTGCACTCGCTACCTCCCACGAGTCGGCGTAGAAGTTCGCGGTTTGGTGGCGGGTTCTTCTAGAGTGGCAGCAGATACCAACGGGAAAGTCCAAGCCTTTGCCAATCCTGATTCTGCCCTTCTCAAACGCTGGCGTAGCCTGCGGCGCTCATTTTCTCGGCTGCTCTCGGAAGAAGACTTCTCCCTCATTGTCTCTCACTTTGCCCTCTACACCTTTCCTCTTCTCGACCAACTTGGCGATCGACCGCTAGTGACTCATTTTCACGGGCCTTGGGCACTAGAAAGCGAGGTCGAAAGTAGCAAAACTGTTGCCATCTGGCTGAAAAAAGCTTTAGAAACAATAACCTATCGTAGAGCAACCCGCTTTATCGTTCTCTCACAAGCTTTTCGCGACATTCTATACCAAGAATATCAAGTCCCGCTAGAACGCATTCATGTTATCCCTGGTGGCGTAGACTTCGACCAATTCAATATTCCTGTTTCCCGTACAGAAGCCAGAACGCAACTAGGCTGGAGTCAAGACCGACCGATTCTTTTTTGCGTGCGACGGCTATCCAAACGGATGGGTTTAGAGAATTTGATTGCAGCCATCGACAAAGTACGACACTCTCACTTAGACATTCTCTTATATATTGCTGGCAAAGGAACACTAGCAGAAACTCTACAAGCACAGATTGAAGAACTAGAATTGAGCGATCGTGTTCGCTTGCTGGGATATATTCCCGACGAACAATTATCTCTAGCCTATCGTGCTGCTAATTTTTCTATCGTACCTACTCTCTCCTTTGAAGGTTTTGGACTAATTGTGGTTGAGTCTTTGGCGGCTGGTACTCCTGTATTGGGTACGCCAGTAGGCGGTATTCCCGAAATCTTACAGCCCTTTTGTTCGGACTTGCTGTTTGAAGGATACTCTGTGGAACAATTAGCGCAGGGAATTAGCGAAGTTCTTTCTGGTCAACGCCAATTACCAAGCAGCCAAGCTTGTCAGGCTTACGTGAGAGAAAATTATACCTGGGAGGCGATCGCCCCCCAAATTAAATCGGTTTACCTCCGAGACTGACCAATCACTGATCGCTACCATGACGATCCCCAAGGTGTTATAATTGCAAAGGTAACATTTTGTAACAATTGATTAATGTCAACAGACGTTATTCCTAAGAAAAGCTGCCTGCCACTTAAAAACAAATTTCTTGCAGGATTGGTTTTCAGAGATGATTTTCTCTTGGATTTGAGTTAACCTCATCTTAATTTAAGCAGAACTTAACATTTGAATTGATGAACCCTTTGCTGCCCTCTTCCCCCAAAAACCGCGAGAAAGGGCTACCGTCAACCTGCTTGCAAATTTGTCAGAAGAGTTTCCTTGCCTGTATGAAGGCTAAGTTCGCATAGATTTTTAGCAAATCAGAGTATGCTATGAGTTCTCCTCCGAATCAAAAACGAGCCATTATCACGGGAGCTAGTAGCGGCATAGGAAAAGCAACAGCTTTAGCCTTTGCCAAAGCGGGTATCCACGTAGCCTTAGTCAGTCGCTCCCAAGACAAATTAGAAGCAGTAGCTAGTGCTGCACAAGAAGTAGGAGTTAAGGCTAAAGCTTATCCACTAGATTTGGCAAAACTTGAGGAGATAAAACCAAAAATGGCGGCGATCGCGGCTGACTTTGGAGCTATCGACATTTTGGTGAATAACGCGGGAATAGGTTATATTAACCCTCTCAGCGAAACTTCCCTAGCTGACTGGCAACAAGTACTTAATCTCAATCTTTCTAGCGTTTTTCAGTGCGTACTCGGCGTTTTACCAGAAATGCGCGATCGCGCCCAAGGTTTGATTATCAACGTGGCTTCTATCGCCGCTCAGACTCCCTTTCCTGGTTGGGGAGCTTACTGTGCCAGTAAAGCTGGCTTAGTCGCTTTTTCTAAAGTCCTAGCCGCCGAAGAAAGAGCCAACGGCATTCGAGTTGCCAGTATTTCTCCGGGTGCGGTCAATACGCCGCTTTGGGATAGCGAAACAGTAGAAGCAGACTTCGATCGCGCCGCTATGTTAAACCCAGATACCGTTGCTCGCGCCATTCTCCAGATAGCACTCCTTCCAGCCGAAGCAGTTATTGAAGAAATGACTGTTATGCCGAGTGCTGGAACCCTGTAGCGCTCTCGAAATTTTTACCAAGACCAAGTAAGCCTTTTATTTAAAGCTTGATTTTATGACAATAGCATCTTCTAACGGTTTCAATCGTTCTAATGCATCTCGCATGACGAATCTTTCAAGTGCACTCAATCCCGACCTTGTAGAGCGCGTATCGAGTAGACCTGATCGCAATACTCATGACGGTCACGAAGCTCAGATTCACCCTACCTCCGAAGAAAGCAAAGAAAAAATGATGGAGGCGGTGCGGACGATGCTAGGGGCAGTTGGGGAAGATCCAGAGCGCGAGGGACTGCTGAAAACGCCCAAGCGAGTCTCAGAAGCGATGCTATTTCTGACTCAGGGTTACACTCAGTCTCTCGAAGAACTCGTCAATGGTGCCATCTTTGATGAAGGACATAACGAGATGGTGCTGGTACGCGATATTCATTTCTTCAGCCTTTGCGAACACCATATGCTGCCTTTTATGGGGAAAGCTCATGTCGCTTATATCCCTAATCAAAAGGTCGTGGGGTTGAGCAAACTTGCCCGCATTGTAGAAATGTATT
>CAYTUO010000338.1:0-5241 GCA_964441015.1 uncultured Pleurocapsa sp. | reverse complement strand
CTGGTTTACCCACTGCTGTTATTATGAGCCACCCAATTGAAAACCGCTATGAGATGCCAAAATAAAGCCTTAATACTTGTTTCTCCCTGAAAGCTGTTACTGTCCCAAGCCCCGCCTAAAAATTCTGTTGGTCTGACGGGGCAGTTGAGGGGATAGTATTGATTGAGAAATTCTCGCAATCTATGGCATAATTGCTGTTCGATTACCTGGGTTTCTTGCTTGCTCGGTGAAAGCAATTGAGGCGGTGAAATTAGGATTCGCAGGGGAATTGAGCTAGTAGGAGTAGAGGTGTGGAGGAGTTGGTCAGGGGATAGATATAGGGGCCAATGTTGGGGATTTTTGCGTATTCTGTTTTTGTTGTTGTTTGAGTTCCGTCTGGACTTGCTCTAACAAGTAAGTCGTTCCCGCATAGGCGATCGCCTTCTTTTAACCACGGTTGCCATCCCTGCAATAAACTAGAGTTAATAACCACATCATCTTGACTACCGCAGACCAAGAGAGGAACTGATACTCTTCCAGGAAAAATGTTCACTCGCCGATAAAGAGTATGGGGAGAGAGAGAACTGCTCAAATCTTTGTCCATAATTCCCATAAATTCTCGCATAATGGGACGAGCATGATATCCTAACAGCTTGTACGCTACCTGAGCTAAGATGGCTTGGCGGGGACAGGGCAACAGATTTAGTTGATCATAGTAATATGTATGCCAATCTACGGCTGGATATGCGCCGACAGAAAGCAGAGTTAAAGAGCGTACCCTTTCTGGATGGCGACGGGCATAAAGCAATGCCAACAACCCACCTGTACCATGTCCTAAGAGATGGAATGGGCGATCGCACTTTTTCACATAGTCATGCAACAGCACTAATGCTATTTCCAGAGACATTGGTTCATCTGCTGTCTGACAATACTGCCACTCAGCAACAACAAATTGCTCAGATAAGATTTTGAGTAAAGGGCGATCAAATCTACGCAAACTAGGACTGACATTAATCCATAAAGCATCAAGTGAGAGTGACATAAAAACTTCCTTAGAGAGTGGAAATATTAATAAATACTCCTTCTCGGCAACTAGAAGGAGCAAAAAAGGGAGAAAGAGCAATAATTAAAATCTGAATCTAGGTAAATTCACGCTTTAGTTGAGCAATCCAGGACTTAACACGGCTATCGGTCAAATCTGACTGATTATCTTCATCAATTGCCAAACCGACAAACTTACCATTACGAACTGCTTTTGACTCATCAAAATCATAGCCATCAGTTGACCAGTAACCAACAGTTGTAGCGCCTAGAGAAGAAATTTTTGCCTCCAGAATTCCCATTGCATCCTGGAAATTTTCAGGATATCCTACTTGATCTCCTGTGCCAAAATAAGCAACTTTTTTACCATTAAAATCAATATTGTCGATGTCATCATAAAAGCCTTCCCAGTCACTTTGTAACTCGCCAATATTCCAAGTAGGGCAACCGATGATGATATAGTCATAGTCCTCAAAATCAGAGGGATCAGCATTGGCAATATCATGCAAATCAACCATACTCTCACCTCCTAATTCCTGTTGAATCAGTTCAGCTACAGTCTGAGTGTTACCAGTTTGCGTTCCGTAGAATAAGCCAATTTTTGCCATGAGTTTTCCTATTTGATACTTACTAGAAGAATACTGATTTTAGTTATCAACTATGTCACCGCGCTTCTTGGCTTCAGGGGAATAAATAGCCAAAGCTGAGGACGATATGTTGATTGATTTTCTGAAACAACTTTGAGGTCATCAACACACAATGATTTGGGGAATAATTTGCTCTCTAGAATTGGCATAGCTTGGCGACAATCTAAGCAATACCAATACAGCCCAGTTCTACCAATATGTTGCAATAATTTTCCCGAACAACAAGGACAATTCATAAAGTTATTTCTCAATCTAAACTCTTCAATCCAAAATCCTTTCATCCAAAATCCAAAATTAGCAATGATTAGCTTCTATGATTTATGCAAGAGAACTAATAAAGAAAGAGGGGTTTTTGGGCTTGATAATTGCTAGTCACCCCTCAAATAGCAAGAGGAATCTCAAAAAATCACACTTCCATTGAGTTGAGCGCCCGTTCTACTCGACGGAAATCAAAGCCCATCGCCCGCAGCGCGTGCCATAGATGCCCTTGCAAGAAGAAGAAAGCAAGAAAGAAGTGAACATTTGCCAGCCAGCAACGAGCCGTGTGTACACCAAAGGGTAATTCCACCGTGTCAGCAAAATAGGGAGCAATACCCAGCTTAATTTCCAAGGGCGCACCATAAAACTCAACTGGATAAGCCAACGTATTAACCGCACAGAAGTAAGCAGCAACAAATCCAGCAAGGGCAATACCGCCGAGAGAGTAAGACAAGATGGCTTCGCCAGAAAAGATTAATACTTTCTTTGCCCAATTCAGAGGAGGAAAAAGGATATGCCAAATGCCACCGCCAATAAGCATCATGCCCACGTAGATGTGACCACCCACTAAGTCTTCCAAACTGCTAATGCTGGCAAAATGAGTTTGATAGCCGTAGATAATTGAGGGATCGAGAGTGGGATTGGTGATGACGCGAACGGTTTGAGTTGTAGCATCATAAAGTCCGCCCCAGTACATGGCTTTGGCAGCAAGTAAGAGCGCTCCCATGCCTAAAAAGAGCAAATGATGACCTAAAATCAACCCTAACTGTTTAGAATCGTTCCAATCAAAGTGGAACATCTTGGCGCGACCTGTAGCAGTCTTCAAGTCTTCGGGTGCTTTGAAGGTGTGGAACAAAGCCCCTGCTCCCAAAACAGCAGAAGAAATCAGGTGAACTGCCCCAACCACAAAGTAAGGGTAGGTATCGACAATTTGACCGCCCTCTCCGACTCCCCAGCCAAGAGTAGCTAAATGAGGCAAGAGGATCAGTCCTTGTTCGCCCATCGGTTGGTTGAGATCGAACCAGGAAATTTCAAATAACGTGAATGCGCCAGCCCAGAAAGCGATTAGGGCAGCTTGGGCAACGTGAGCAGCAATGAATAAGCCAGAAAGGTTGGCGAATCTGGCATTTCCTGCCCACCAGTCATACTTCACATTGGGATTGTCGTAGGTTTGCATTGGTTTGTGACTTCCTAATGACGTGCAATTTATTGATAAATACTTGCAATAAACTAATTGAAGATTAATTCCAAATTATTGTCAATAAAATAAAGTTAAGTTTTGTTACAAAACTCGTGACTTCCCTGACGCACAAGTGTTTTTCCAAGAAAAGCGCCAGAGTCTTCACACTTCCTTACTGTGAACTAAATGAAACAGATTATTAATTAATTTGAGCTAGGATGGGAGTGGATTATTAGGAGGATGTAATTACACAAATTGCAGATGAAAAATATGGAGGAGGTTTTGGTTGAGTATAATTTTTAAGTTGGGTCTTGACTGACTCAGCTTATAGATAAAGATTTTATTTATGGGAAAAAGTCATTTTAAAAAGAAGAATTAGCACTCAAAACTCAACTTTAAATCAATTGATTATCGAATTACAGGAAGAATGTCAAAATGTTCTTTCTTTGATTAATCAATTACAACTTTCTGAGTTGAGTGATCGCCAAAAAGCTCAGATTTTATCAGAATTATTAGTAGCGTCACTTCATTTACATTCTCACTGTGATGAAGATTGGCAAAATTTGATTTCTGATGAGTTAGAAACTTTGACAGATGGGGAATAGGGAATAGGGAATGGGCAATGGAAAAGAAAAATCAGTTTAAGCAACCTGATAAAATAAGCGATCGCCAAATTGTCGCTGGTGGATTTAATCAGCTTAGGAAGTATGGGAGTGCATCAGGGGGCGCAAGCCATTTAGCCCAGCCGTGATCGCGCTGCCATTGTGGACAATCGCCGCCGCTAGGGGATGTAAGCCAACGGTAGAAGCCAAAGATAAGGCTGCGACGTTAGGAATGACGGATAGGTTGATATTTTGCTGGATTAACTGTTTTGTTTCTTGATCAATGGCGATCGCATCGAGCAACTCAGTCAAACTCCCATCCATCAACACCACATCGGCTGTTTCTCTAGCCACCTCTGATCCCTGAGCAAAGGAAATCGACACATCAGCATAGGCTAAGGCTACCGAATCATTTAAGCCATCGCCTACAAAGGCAACTGTCCTCCCCGCTTCGTGCAACTGGCGCACAATTTCTGCCTTCTGTTCGGGGAAAGCTTGGGCATGGACGTTAACCGGGGGAATCTGGAGGGAAGAGGCAACTGCTAGGGCGCGTTTGGGAGTATCTCCCGTCAGGAGATGAATCTCCATGCCATACTGCTTTTGGAGAGTGGCAATCACTGCTTGACTTTCTGGGCGCAGGGGATCGGCGTATTGAATCGCCCCTTGAAATTGACCCTGACTGGCGACATAAATTAGGGAAGCATGGGCAGAAATAGGGCAGTGAGGGTGGTTGTGACAATTTTTCAAGAGACAAGGATGTTGTTCGTAAAAGCAGTCTAGACCAATCCCATTCTGCTTTAAAAAGCGATCGCTCCCCACTAACACCTCTTCCCCTTCAATCTCGGCGCGTACCCCCAAGCCGATCTCATAGTGCCACTTGCCGCGAGGTAGCAGAGGAATTCCTTGTAACTGAGCATAGTGACTGATGGCTTCCGCCAAGGGATGGGTAAGGCGCTGTTCAGCAGCAGCAGCTAACTCTAGCACTCTCGCTCCTGGGAGTCTGTCGGGGACTGTTTTCACCTCCACTACCTGCAAATCGCCTTGCGTCAGCGTTCCCGTCTTATCAAAGACAAGAGTATCTACTTGCGCCAGTTTTTCGAGGGCGCGTCCACTGCGAACCAACACGCCGTGACGAGTCGCATGGTTGAGGGCAGCCAAGAAGGTTGTGGGCAAAGATACCCGAATCCCTGTGACAAAATCTAAGGTGAGGATAGAAGCCGCTCTAGCTGGATTGCGCGTTACGGCGAAGACTCCCCCAGCGAGGAGGAAGGCAGGCACGACGGCGCGATCGCCAATCTGCTCGGCGTAATTAGCCATGCGCGTATCGTGAACTGGCGCTTGTTTGAGCAATTCCAGGCTCGCTCCGGCACGGGTTTGCTGACCCACTTTCTCCGCTTTTAAGTAAATCTCTCCCGAACGCACTAAGGTTGAGACATACACCGCCTGTCCGGGGTTGCGGACTACAGGCACAGATTCCCCCGTCAGTCGCTGCTCGTCAATGAGAGCTTGCCCTTTTAACACCGTCCCATCCACC
>CAYTUO010000337.1:0-5247 GCA_964441015.1 uncultured Pleurocapsa sp. | reverse complement strand
CCCCGACGATGCTATCGGCTCCCGTTCCTGGGGCATGGTAATCATCCCCATCTCCTCCTTTTAAAGTATCGTTACCTGCACCTCCATAAAGTTGATCGTTTCCTAGCCCACCAATAATGCTATCGTTACCATCTAAACCACTTAGGATATCATTGCCTCCTAAGCCATCAATAACATCATCCTCAGCCGTTCCCGTAATATTGTTATTATTGTCATCTCCAGTTAAATTCGCCATCTCAACAGCAACAACTGCCCCATTGAGGCTAATAACCCCGCGATCGTCTTCCGCCTTCAACTGCGCTAACGTCTCATCAGATAGACTTTCCCCGCGCACCAACGCCGAGAAAATTGCTCCTTCATCTCCTGCGCTATCTTTAGTATTAAGAAGTCGATCGATCCTGTGTCCAATTTCCTCCAACAACAGAGACGCGATCGCGCTTACATCCTGCTTTTGGACAAACTCTCGCGACAGATAAATTGTATCCGTCGCACTAGCATAAGCTCCATTTGCCCCATTCAACTCTGATGAGGAAAGAAATTGTATTGCCCCAATGATGCTAAAATCTCCTGTTTGCCAAGCTTGTGCCAAATTTAAGGCAGCTTCATCGCTAAAACTCTCGCCAAAGAGCGATCGCATTTGGCTGAGAAATTCTGGGCGAGCGGCAAATGTTCTCAGATATTGCCTTACTTCTTCCAGTGCTAGCCAGAAATCGGGTTCTAGAGGGAGATTGTTAGCGAAAAGGGGATTGATAGCTGTCATTCAGGTTTATTTTATTTGTATTTCTAACTTCTTAACTAATTAAACCCACATTTCGTGGCTTCGTCAAGATGATTTCCGTAAGTTCACCGAATCTTTACAAGATTGTGGTACATATAGAAGTTTGTCAATAACAACAATAGCCAAGAGCCTATTGGCGTTCCTTGAAACAGCAAGAAAGGCGATCGCTCAACTATTAACCCCAGTAATTCTCGCTTCTTTTTATGCCCAGCGTAGCGATCAAGCGGGTCGAGGCGGTCAACCTGCACTCGTCATTTGACTAAAAAGCAGCACGCTTTAGGTGCTGCCCTATCTAGATTGAGATTTTGATGATTTAAGCCAACGCTGCCATCTTCACGTCGTTGTTTGCCAAGAGATCTTGCAATTCCTCTGCATCCACTGTCTCTTTCTCAATCAGCATTTCTGCCAGTCGATCAAGAACGTGACGGTTGTTGACGAGAACGTCTTTGGCGCGGCGATAAGCTTGCTCGACGAGGATGCGGACTTCTTCATCAATAGTTGCTGCGGTTTCATCAGAAAAATCGCGATCAGAAGCAATGTCGCGACCGAGGAAAACTCCGCCACTCTGCCGTCCCAAAGCAACGGGGCCAAGGCGATCGCTCATGCCAAAGCGAGTGATCATCTGACGCGCCACTCTGGCGACTTGTTGCAAATCGTTAGCCGCACCCGTAGTTACTTCTTCTTCGCCGAAGACGATTTCTTCTGCAATGCGACCGCCGAGAGCAACTGCCATTTGATTTTGTAGGTAGGAACGGGAATATAATCCAGCTTCCATGCGCTCTTCGCTAGGGGTAAACCAAGTCAAACCGCCTGCACGACCGCGAGGAATGATGCTGATTTTCTGTACGGGATCGTAATCTGGCATCAATGCGCCGACCAGTGCGTGACCTGCTTCGTGATAGGCAATCAGGGTCTTGCGCTTCTCGCTCATCACGCGATTCTTTTTCTCTGGCCCAGCTAGAACGCGATCAATTGCGTCGTTGACTTCATCCATCGAAATTTCGGTGAGGTTGCGACGAGCGGCTAAAATCGCTGCTTCGTTTAAGAGGTTCGATAGGTCAGCCCCCGTAAATCCAGGAGTCCGGCGAGCAATTTTATCGAGGTCAACATCTTTGGCTAAGGTCTTACCGCGAGCGTGAACTTTGAGAATTTCTTTGCGGCCTGCATAGTCGGGGCGATCGACAACTACCTGACGGTCAAAGCGACCCGGACGCAACAGTGCAGCATCGAGAACGTCGGGACGGTTGGTCGCAGCAATAACGATAATGCCTGTATTGCCTTCAAAACCATCCATCTCGGTCAGCAATTGGTTCAGGGTTTGTTCACGCTCGTCGTTACCGCCACCTAAACCAGCACCCCGTTGGCGACCTACTGCGTCAATTTCATCAATAAAGACGATACAGGGAGCATTAGCTTTGGCTTGCTCGAACAGGTCACGGACTCTTGAAGCACCTACCCCTACGAACATTTCCACAAATTCAGAACCGGAGATCGAGAAGAAGGGAACGCCTGCTTCTCCAGCTACTGCACGAGCTAACAGAGTTTTACCGGTTCCAGGAGGGCCGACTAAAAGAACGCCTTTGGGAATTTTTGCCCCAACTGCCGTGAAGCGATCGGCATTTTTGAGGAAGTCCACGACTTCGGCCAATTCTAGCTTGGCTTGCTCGATGCCGGCTACATCCCCGAAGGTAACTTGGGTTTGGGGTTCCATTTGTACTCTGGCTCTAGATTTGCCAAAGTTCATCGCTTGAGAACCGGGCCCGCTTTGAGCGCGTCGCAGTAGGAAGAAGAGTCCTACTAGCAAGAGAATTGGGAAGAAAAGGCTGCTGAGGAAGCGAAACCAAACGCCGTCATCTTTTTGTGGCAGAACTGAGATATCGACTCCGTTGTTGGCCAGAATGTCGATCAGTTGGGGATCGTTGGGAAGGTTTACCCTCACTGGTGTTCCGTCTTGTGCAGGAACGATCGCTGTGGTGCGATCGGCACTCAGTTGAACGCGCTCGACTCTGCCACTGCTAACTTCTTTAATAAATTTGTCGTATCTCCAAGTTGCTTGTGCTTGCGGCTGTTTGTCTAAAAAGGCTGTTGCTAGGGCGATAACGACAATAGCTAGCAAGGCATACAGTCCTGCATTTCGCCATTTTTTATTATTGTTGTTTTTGTTCACGCTTTGAGCCTCCTAAGATGTGAGGGTTGAGTATTGTTATTAGGATTTATCTTGAGGATAGATTATTGACTTAGATAAAATATCCTGGAAATTTCAGGGGGTTTTGGGGCATAGGTTGCTTCTTGTTAATTTATGTTAACGTTTCTCAGGAAAGATTGACAGTAGGGGTTTTATCTTATGTGAGCCAGAAGACCCGCGATTTATCGCGCGGATGAATAGCGGACTAGCTTTACAAAATCTTCATACATATTGCTTTCCAGCTTTGAGAGAATTAGTACAGAGGTCAGGGTAATTAACCTCTTTAAACACCCAGTAACCTAACGGTTAACGCTGTACCTTGACAACTGAATCTAGGCGGTTCTACTTTGTTGTTCTAGTCGTACATTTTTTGTACCTCCTAAAAGTAGGTAAAAGATTCACAGGAACTAGACGACCAGCATTTGAATTCAATCAAATTTTGTAGAAATACAACTAGGGCGGGGCACGCCCAAAGTTAACGCTTAGGGAGAGAACCACCTCTGGCTTAAGTACCGCAAGGAACTTAGCTTAAGTGGACTCGTTGAACTAAGAATCCCCCGTATAGGCGGCGGGAGTGTCAAGATAATCGCTACCAGATCCGTATTGCCAAGCATCTAGCCAACGATGGTAATAATATTGTGATGCGAGCGGGAATTTTTTCATTAAGGGTTGTATTGATTTGCCTAACGGATATAAACCGCTATAAAGTGCCAAGTTCAGATAATGAATACTCCAATCTACTAGGGAAGTAATCCCCACTTGAGGCAAAATGGGTAAGACTAATTTAGGATTGACTAGCGGTAAAGTTTTAGACAGTGCTGTAAATTGAATAACGTCTTGAAGAAATGGTTTGAGAACATCATCTCCTAAACGATCCATCACTTGAAAAACACCACTCATAAGATTGTTAATTTGATTGGGATTTATTTTTCTATCTATCCTGACGCTCATAGTTTTTTGAAAGAGCCAAGTTACCGAAATATTCGGTTGATAAGGTTGCAATAACGATAAAGCTTTGCGATCTAAAAGACTAATTTTTAAGGCTTCATCAATACCAACTGTTAAGCGTTTTAGATGCCTTACCATCGCTCCAAATCCACCAAAACTAACGGGAGATTGACCGCCAGCACTGTCTCCCACCGCGAGAATTCGCTCCCACGGCATAGGTAGAGGACTGTTGGGATAAGAAGGAAAGAAACCAAACAGAAAACGTTCAAATTTTAGTTGGTTTAATTTAATATTTTGATAGTCTGGCAAGAGACGTAAATACTCTTCCATCAAAAATTCTAAACTGAAGCGATCGCGATGAGTATCAACATAGGTAAATAAATAAGTTGTTCTGCCATCTCTTGCTGGAAATGCTTCCCAAAAGTACTGACATTGATTGAGAATTGGCGTGAAAGAAACAATTAAATCTCCTGTCTCGTTTTGGGGATAACCTTTCGCACAACTGCCAACTACTAAACAGACTCCTGCCGGTTTTTCTCCTCTTCTTGCTTGTTTGACAATTGGAGAAAAATGACCCATCGCATCAATTAGCAAACGAGTTTTTAAAGAATGTTCTCCTGCTTTTACTAAAACGCCATCAGGATGAACAGTTGCTGAGTTAAAAGGAGTTTTTTCTAATAATTTTCCGCCAGCTTCTAAAAACTTTAATTTCAGGGTTTCTAACAAAAATACGGGGTCAACGCCAGTATTAAGAACATCTTTTACCCAGACTTCATGACCTTGAAAAAAGCTAACGCGAGCGGGGTTATATTCTGTTGCGATAGCCGTTTCTAATTCCGCTTCTGAAAGGAGATCTAACTCCAAGAATACCTTTAATTCTTGACGAGAAATATTCCATTCCTGCTCTCGTCCTCGGAGAATGCCTCGCTCGATTAATGCCACTCGCCAACCCTGTTTTTGTAAGGCGGCACCGATGAGAATACCTAGCGTCCCTCCGCTAATAACAACATCCCAGTCCGTATTTTCTAATAATTCTCGACTTTCATCCACGATCGCCGGGACTGACAAGGACTCCATACGAAGCTCTTGCCAAAGTCGATCTACTGCTCTGAGTCGTCCGAGTACGTCACCAGGCAGTTGAGCGAGAATTTGTTCAGTTAACGTCATTCCAATTCACAATTAGCAATGCACAATTCACGAAATGAATCTAGTTGCTCGAAACAAGAAAAAATATCGTCTTTATTTTAACGTGCCAAAAAATAGTTACACCGACAAAATCCGTCTATAGCGGTTTTCAATTGAATAGATTAAAGTAAGGAAAACCAGAAAATATTAG
>CAYTUO010000336.1:0-5259 GCA_964441015.1 uncultured Pleurocapsa sp. | reverse complement strand
AGATTCTGCAAACCACCGTCACTGAAGTGCAGAGATTTTTGGAAGCTGATCGCGTTCTAGTTTTTCAGCTTTACCCAGACGGATCAGGCCTTGTGGTTCAAGAGTCGGTAATTCCTGGTTATCCGGTGCTTCTCGGACAGAACATTTTCGATCCTTGCTTTCGGGATAGATATATAGAACAATATCGCCAGGGACGAGTAAGCGCGATCGCCGATATCGAGCGGGCCGAGATTCAACCGTGTCATGTCGAATTTCTCCAGCAATTTGGCGTGAAAGCGAACCTAGTCGTGCCCATTCTTCAAAAAGAAGAACTTTGGGGACTGTTGATAGCCCATCAGTGCGATCGGACTCGACAGTGGACTAGCTTTGAAACCGAACTCTTGCGACAGCTAGCCGATCAGGTAGGCATTGCCATTGCTCAAAGTCAACTTGTCGCAGCCCTCAGAGAGAGTGAAGGGCGGTTCCGAACAATGGCAGATAGCGCCCCCGTCTTGCTGTGGATGTCTGGCGTAGATAAACAGTGTCACTTTTTCAATCAAAGTTGGTTAGACTTTACCGGACGGACACTAGAACAAGAACTCGATCATGGCTGGACACAAGGGGTTCACCCAGAAGATTTGCAATCTTGCCTCGATACTTATACCACAGCTTTTGACGCTAGAGCAGATTTTCAGATGGAGTATCGTTTGCGGCGTTTTGATGGAGAATATCGCTGGATTTTGGATACGGGAAAACCAAGATTTATGCCGGATGGAACTTTTGTTGGCTATATTGACTCTTGCATCGATATTAGCGATCGCCGAGAAATCGAACGCCTTAAAGATGAGTTCGTCTCAGTGGTCAGCCATGAATTGCGGACTCCCTTAACTTCGATTTTAGGTGCCCTGGATCTACTCGCAAGTGGCGCACTCAGCACACAACCCGAACGCAGTCAGCATATGCTCAATATTGCTGCCAAGAACGCCGATCGCTTGGTACGCCTGATCAACGATATTTTGGATATCGAACGCATCGAGTCGGGCAAAGCCACTATGGTCAAACAAGCCTGCGATGCATCTAACTTGATGACGGCTTCCGCAGAGGCGATGCAAGGAATGGCTTTTGCTGCAAAAGTAACCTTATTGGTCTCTCCCGTCTCAGTGCAACTGTGGGCCGATCCTGATCGCATTATCCAAGTTTTGACGAACTTACTCAGCAATGCCATTAAATTTTCTCCTTCTGGTTCTACCGTCTGGCTGAATGCCGAAGTCAGAGACAAAGATCCCAGTTACATACTTTTTCGGGTTCAAGACCAAGGGCGAGGGATACCCGCAGATAAAATCGAGACAATCTTTGGACGATTTCAGCAAGTTGATGCCTCTGACTCGCGCCAAAAAGGAGGGACGGGTCTGGGTCTAGCTGTCTGTCGCAGTATCGTGCAGCACCATGAGGGTGAAATCTGGGCAGAAAGTACGCCAGGAGAAGGAAGTACCTTGTATTTCACCCTGCCTCTAGTGCCAGAGGAAGAAGAAATAGAGGCCAGCACTGATACTATCGGGCCGTTAGTGTTAGTTTGCGATGATGATTCTTCTGTTCGTTCTGTCGTGCGACTTATGCTAGAACATCAAGGTTACCGGGTTCTCACCGTCGCTTCGGGGCAAGAGGCTGTCAGGCAAGCGTCACAGGAACAACCCGATCTCATTCTTCTTAACTTGATGATGCCCGGTATGAATGGCTGGGAAACCCTAGCAGCGCTTAAAGAACAGACGCAGACGAAAAATATTCCGGTTATTATTTTGAGTGGCTTATTTCCAGATGCGAGAAAATCAACTCCAGATGTCAGCGATTGGATTGTTAAACCGCCAGACGAGCGATCGCTTTTTCACACCCTAGAGCGAGTTTTAACCGAACAAGATAGAAATGTAAAAGTATTGATCATCGAAGACGACGCAGATCTCTCACAAGTTTTAATTGCTATGTTTGAGCGTTACGGGATTGAAACTTATCATGCTCAGACGGGACGAGAAGCTATTCAGGTTAGTCAGCAAATAATCCCCGATCTCTTGGTACTCGATTTGATCTTGCCAGAATACGATGGTTTTGCTGTGGTAGACTGGCTCCGACAGCATAATCGCTTGTGTCGAGTTCCCTTAGTTGTTTATACATCTAAAGATTTAAATAATTCGGAGCGAGAACGTTTAAAGTTAGGACAGACTTTGTTTTTAACGAAAGGTCGCATTACACCAGAGCAATTCGAGCAGCGAGTCATTAAATTGCTCGGTCGGATTATTCGAGGCAGGAAGGGAGACGGCAACCGTGACCGAGAATGTGACAGAGAATAAAAATGGTTACGAGCAAGCGAATTTATTCGTGGAAAAAAACCAATTTTTTCTTTAGTTTCAAGCCCCCAGATTCATCTGTAGAGAAAATCCAAAATCGAAATGACAATCAGACAGATTCTGGTCATTGATGATGACGAAGACATTCGAGATGTAGCGCAAGTCGCCTTGGAAGTTGTGGGCGGTTGGAAAGTATTGACGGCTAGTTCGGGTCGTGAGGGAGTACAATTAGCTGAAACCCAACAGCCTGATGCTATCCTCCTCGATGTCATGATGCCCGACATGGACGGAGTTGAAACCTTTCAACAGCTACAAGCTAATCCAGCCACTCGGCACATCCCCGTAATTTTGTTGACAGCTAAGGTACAGTATAGCGATCGCCAACGTTTCGCCTCACTAGAAGTTGCAGGAACAATCCCCAAACCTTTCAAAACCATGACTTTAGCCGAACAGATAGCAGAGATTTTAGGCTGGGAAATTTAAGGAATAGAAAACGATGAAGACTCGAACCCACTCCAGAGGAATTCATAGAAAACTTATGAAGCAAGTAGGTAGATTTTTACCTCAAAGTTTGTCGCACCGAAGCACTCATAACATCTACCGCAAAGGTAAGCAGAATAAAAACAATTAGCGTCGTCAGCAAACCTTGGTAATCAAAACTGCTCAGTTGTTCTGTTAGCAAGCGCCCTAAACCGCCAGCACTGACTAAACCTACGATCGCGGTCGAACGAAAACACACTTCCCAACGATATAAAATATAAGCCAAAAAACGAGGAAGCGTCAGGGGAAGAACGCCGTAGAGAAAAACTTGAGCATTACTGGCACCCAAAGCTTTAAGCGATCGCAACGGTCGTTCGTCTAAATTTTCTCTCACTTCTGCCATCAATCGTCCCAGAATGCCTAAGTTATGCAAACCAAGAGCGATCGCGCCTGGTAAAATTCCTGGAAACAAGACAAATAAAAATAATAGCGTCCAAATCGGTTCTGGTACAGCGCGAGTAAACAGTAAGAAAAAACGAGTCAAAAAAGACCAAAAAAATTGCTTTCCTCTTGCTGCGGGAAAAGAAAGTACAATCCCCCCCACCCCCGCTAGAGAGATTGCCAAAATAGACATCGCAAGAGTTTGCAGTGAAAGGACAAACAATTGATTGAGTGCGATCGCTTTTGGGGGAAACGCATCCCGAACAACATTGGCCAGAAGTTCGGCGGTTCGCGGTGCCCAAAGTTTAGAAAAATCAGCTTGGACGTACCAGAAGGAAAAGATTAGTAAAACAATACCGCTTATCAAAGAAAGGGTCAGAATCGGATCGCGATCGCGGATTAACTTTTTACGTCGCTTGAGGTTGAGAACGTTCAAATCTAACCGACTGGGAACGCCCAAACGCTGGCGCAGCAAAGCACTCCAGAAATCGGTAATCCCACTCAACAACAACAAGGCAAGCATCAACGTCCAAACTTGCTCATAGCGCAACGACTGAAGACTCAGATAAATTTGATAACCCAATCCACCAGCACCGATAATACCGAGTACCGCCGCAGAACGAATGGAACATTCAAAGCGATAAAAACTGTAGGAGAGGAGATTAGGGAAAGCTTGAGGAATTAGGCTATAAATAACAGCATTTAGGGGAGAAACGCCGCTATTGAGGAGTGATAGGAAGGGTTGACGGGGTGTTTCATCCAGAATTTCAGAAAAGACTTTCGCAGTAATCGCACCAAAGGGAATGGCGATCGCCAGCAAGGCCACAAGCGGATCGAGTCCAAAAATATTAATGAAAAATAATCCCCAGATGAGTTCGTGAATCGCTCTAGGAATAGCTAAAATCGAGCGTATGATTAACCAGGGCCAGGAAAAATGTCTTTGAGTGCGATCAACAGACTGCCACCACACCTGAGAAGACAGTACGCCGCCTATCAATCCAATAACCACGCACAAGAAAGTCCCACAGGCCGCATAGGCAAACGTTTTGAGCGTTGCATCGAGCGTTAACTGCAAAAATTCTAAACTGAGATCGGGTGAAAGTGCAGCAACGAGAAAGCGGAAAACGAGATTCCATCCCCCTTCATTGACCAAATCGCCCTGAAATACGCCAGCAACGTCTAATGACCCAATTACCGAGACAACAAATAGGAATCCCCAAAGCGATCGCCAGTTCAGGGGAGAGGGAGGTTTGGGAAGATGGGGAGACACGGGAGACAAGTCTTTGTCGGCACTCTCACCCTTTAATCAACTCCACTCCATCACGTCCATCTATCTCCTGAAGATAAACTTTTACTTGTTCTTCAGAAGCAGTGGGGAGTTTCTTGCCGATAAAATCGGGGTGAATAGGCAATTCTCGATGTCCGCGATCGACCAAGACTAGCAAACGAATGACTTGAGGTCTACCGTATTCCGTTACGGCGTTTAAAGCGGCGCGGATGGTACGTCCTTTGTAAATAACATCATCGACCAAAATAACGGTTTTGCCCGTCAAATCGAAGGGAATTTTGCTTTTCTCTGGAGTACGGGTTTTAATGCGATCGAGATCGTCCCGATAAAAGGTAATATCGATCGCGCCAACTGGAACCTGAATTTGTTCTAGGATTTCGATTTGATTGGCCAGCAATTGAGCTAGAGAAACCCCCCTGGTGTAGATTCCCACTAAAACAATCTGCGAGAGATCCCCCGATTTTTCCACTATCTGAGAAGCCAATCGGGTAATGATGCGACGGATTTCTTCTGCTGAGAGAATTTCAATAACTTGGTTAGACATAAACCAGCGATCGCACCAGGGTAAATCCACTCAATTATACTCAACAAATGAGAGAGCAGGGGACAGTGATCAGTTGTCAGTTATCAGTTACCAGTTATCAGTTATCAGTTATCAGTTATCAGTTAGCAGTGTCAGGAGTTCAGGAGTTCAGGAGCAGAGGGGCATCTCTCAATTACGAATTACGAATT
>CAYTUO010000335.1:0-5261 GCA_964441015.1 uncultured Pleurocapsa sp. | reverse complement strand
GTGACTACAGCAGAATTTGCCCAACGACTGGCAGCGATTAGCACCGACATCAACCAACCCGTCTGTGTCTACATTAATCGTCGAGGACAAGTCATCCGCGTCGGCGTAGGAACCCCTCGTCAAACTCAAATTCCTTTGCTCGAACTGCCTCGCTATGGTGCAGAACGACTCTGCGGCATTCGCTGTATCGCGACCAAGCTCAAAGACGAACCGCCCAAAGAAGCCAGTCTGACGGCTATGGTACTGCAACGGCTGGATGCATTGGTCGTACTCACCCTGACGGGAACGGGATTTGAACGGCGCGGTGGCGGTGCGACAGGCTATATCAAAGACGCTTATATTGCCCATCTTCTCCCCCCATCAGATCTCAATCCCGATAATCGCTACTATTGGACGGTTTCCCCGCCTCTGAGTCTAGACGTTCTCGTTCAACAGGATTTCTTAGATTTAGTAGACGGGTTGGAAGCAGAATTTCAACGAGAATATATCGCCAAAGAAGTCGATATCGATCGCGATCGCGTGGTATTGGTTGGGTTGAAGACCGATGACATGACCGACGAGGAATTTGAGACGGGTTTAGCAGAACTGGGGCGACTAGTAGATACAGCAGGCGGAGAAGTCTTGGAGACCATTCGCCAAAAGCGTCCTCGTCCCGATTCGCAAACGGTTGTCGGTACGGGTAAAGTCCAAGAAATTGCCCTAAAAGTCCAAACATTGGCGGCAAATTTGGTCGTTTTCGCTCGCGATTTGTCTCCCGCACAAGTCCGTAACCTAGAAACTCAATTCGGCGTTCGCGTGGTCGATCGCACCGAGGTTATTTTAGATATCTTTGCCCAACGCGCCCAATCTCGCGCAGGTAAATTACAGGTAGAATTGGCGCAGCTAGAGTATATGCTACCTCGTCTAACGGGTCGCGGACAGGCAATGTCCCGTCTAGGGGGTGGGATCGGCACTAGAGGCCCTGGAGAAACCAAACTAGAAACCGAACGTCGTGCCATTCAACGCCGTATTGCCCGCTTGCAACAGGAAGTCAATCAACTACAAGCGCACCGTTCCCGCTTGCGTAAACAACGGCAAAAGAAAGAAGTTCCCAGTATTGCTATTGTCGGTTATACCAACGCGGGTAAATCTACGCTAATCAACGCCCTGACAGATGCTGATGTCTACACAGCAGACCAACTCTTTGCTACTCTCGATCCGACGACTCGACGATTATTAGTTCCCGATCCCGATAGTGGAGAACTCCTAACAATTTTACTGACTGATACAGTAGGATTTATTCACGAACTTCCCCCTTCTTTGGTCGATGCTTTTCGGGCCACCCTTGAAGAAGTTACCGAAGCTGATGCCTTGCTTCATGTCGTAGACTTATCCCATCGGGCTTGGCACAGTCAGTTGCGATCGGTGATGAGCATTCTTGCGGAGATGCCCATGACACCCGGCCCGATGCTAATTGCCTTTAACAAACTCGATCGCGTCGATCTGAAAATTGTAGAGAAAGCCAAAGAAGAATTTCCTCTAGCTGTCTTTATTGCTGCCAGTGAACGCTTTGGGTTAGAAACACTCAGAGAAAAATTGGGTCAGTTGGTTCACTATGCCATAGTCTGATGAAAATTAAAAGTAACCTTTCTTGGCCGCAAACGCTTGAGGAAGCAACCGCCATTCAACAGCAACTTCGACATCTCGTTATCGTAGAAGATCAGTTAGGAGAGGTTCATCATGTGGCTGGGGTAGACGTAGGGTTTAAAAATAATTATGCAATTACGCAAGCGGCCGTAGCCGTGTTAAGTTTTCCGCAATTGCAGCTAGAAGAAAGCGCGATCGCCCAAATTCCGACGACTTTTCCCTACGTTCCAGGTTTTCTCTCGTTTCGGGAAATTCCGGCTATCCTCAAAGCCTTAGAAAAACTGACACTCATCCCAGATTTAATCCTCTGCGATGGTCAAGGGATCGCCCATCCACGCCGTTTCGGGATAGCTTGCCATCTTGGGGTATTAATCGACGTTCCTACAATTGGAGTAGCCAAGTCTTTACTGGTAGGCAAACATCAAGAATTACCGTCAGAAAAAGGAAGTTGGCAACCTTTAATTGATCGCACAGAAATAGTAGGGGCAGCCTTGCGATCGCGCACCAATGTCAACCCTGTCTACGTTTCTCTGGGGCATCGGATCGGACTGCCTACAGCGATCGATTATGTCTTGCGCTGTACAACCCAATACCGCTTACCAGAAACCACTCGTTGGGCAGATAAATTAGCTTCGGGAAAAGAGTGATCGCGTACATTTACTCAATAGAGCTAATACCAAATTGCGAGCGAAGAGATAACTTTACTTAGCGCCCTCTCTGCGCCTCTGCGCCTTTGCGTGAAATTTAAATTACCCTTTTGAATCCAACTTAGTATGAGTACTCGTTTTAAGATTTGCTGCGATCGCTTGATTGACTGGTACTGCTGTCAGTCCTAAAACAATTCGTTAAAAGCGCATACTCGCTCGCAACTACTATAAATTTTTACTACATCTGTCCCAAAAACGATGTGAAATTACCATGAAAAAATTAATTGTCGCTACTAGCAATCCCGGCAAACTACAAGAGATACAAGAATATTTGACAGATTTGGCTTGGGAATTACAACTCAAACCCGACCATCTCGAAATCGAAGAAACGGGTAACACTTTTCTAGCCAATGCCTGCCTCAAAGCTTCTCAAGTCGCTAAAACCTTAAAAGAATGGGCGATCGCAGACGATTCCGGTTTGGAAGTCGAAGCCCTCAAAGGAGCGCCTGGTATCTATTCAGCGCGTTATGGCAAAACTGATCGCGAGCGAATTGAAAGACTTCTAAAAGAACTTGGAGATGCCGAAAACCGCCAAGCTCAGTTTGTCTGCGCCATTGCGATCGCTCGTCCCGATGGCTCGATAGCGCTACAAGTTGAAGGCATCTGCCCTGGCGAAATTCTCTATGCACCTTGCGGAACCGGAGGCTTCGGCTACGATCCGATCTTTTACCTGCCTCAACAACAACAGACTTTTGCTCAGATGAAACCAGAAGTCAAGCAAAAATTAAGTCATCGGGGCAAAGCCTTCGAGCAATTATTCCCCAAGTTGCCAGAATTGGCGATTGGTGATTGGTAATTCGTAATTCGTAATTCGTAATTCGTAATTCGTAATTATTGTTCCCTTGTCCTCAAAAGTCCCCTCTTCCCCTCTTCCCCTCTGCTCCTCTGCTCTCCTGGACTCCTGAACTCCTGAACTCCTGAACTCCTGAACTCCTGACACTGATAACTGATAACTGATGAGCTATTCTGGAAGGCAACGTGAGAAGAGTGAGAAGCGATGTCTTGGTGGATTAGATCTGAACCCTTGAGCGTGGAAAGGTTAACCGTTGCGATCGCGGGTTTGCCATCCTCATTAGTCGGGACAAAACTCGTCCAATTATCCGATCTTCACTACGATGGTTTGCGTCTTTCGGAAGACTTGCTCGCTCAAGCTATTGAAGCTAGCAACCAAGAAAACGCCGATCTCGTTCTCTTAACCGGAGACTACGTAACAGACGATCCCACTCCAATTGACGAGCTAGCCTTCAGACTAAAATCCTTAAAAAGTCAGGCTGGAATTTATGCCTGTTTGGGGAACCACGATATTTATTTCCGACACTCAAAAGAGAAAGTCATTGAAGCGTTAACCCGCGTTGGAATTAATGTCTTGTGGAACGCGATCGCTACCCCTTTAGGAAAAGACTTTCCGATTGTCGGACTAGCAGATTACTGGTCGCGAGAATTTGCTCCCGCATCGGTTTTAGAGCCACTAGATTCTGAGATTCCTCGCCTTGTCTTATCTCATAACCCTGATACGGCTGAAATTTTGCGACAATGGCGGGTAGATTTACAACTGTCAGGTCATACCCACGGCGGCCAAGTAGTCATTCCCGGAGTAGGGCCAGCGCCTATTTTTATCGAACAACTGCGCCAAAACACGCCAAAACCTTTACAATCCATGATTCCTTTTCTCAAACAATGTTCCAGAGTGGTCAAGCACTGGCAATGGGCACAGGGATGGCATCAGGTAGGACGAAACCAACTCTACATCAATCGGGGTTTAGGCACTTACTTTCCAGGAAGGCTTTTTTGTCCGCCAGAATTAACTGTAATTACTTTAAGTAAGTAAAAATCTCTCCCCCGTTCCCTGTTCCCTGTTAAGAAGTTCCCTCTCTCAACTAGGTAATTTATTTTGTGCAACTACTTATTACTCCACCATCAACACCAATCCCTTGAGGTACAATCCTTCTGGATGATAAATACTCACGGGATGGTCGGCAGGTTGCGTAAGATGATGTAAGATGCGAATTGGTTTGCCAAACTCAATCGCCGCCGCAGTAACCGCACCTTGAAAATGGTCTAGTCCGACGACTTGGGAACAGGAAAAGGTAAATAAGATTCCGTGCGATCGCAGTTTAGCCAAGGCTAGTTTGTTCAGCCGTTTATAGGCCATGACCGCTTGATGGCGTGCTGAGAGATTTTTGGCAAAGGCTGGCGGATCGAGGATAATGACATCATAATTTTCATCGCACGTCTTGAGAAAGTCAAAGACATCGACAGTCGAGGTTTCATGAGGAATTTGACTGGGATTGTTTAACGCGACATTACGACTTGCCCACTCAATGGCTTTGGCTGAACTATCGACTGAATGAAGAAAAGTCGCCCCCGCTTTCACCGCATAGATAGAAAATCCACCCGAATAGCAAAATGTATTTAATACCCGCTTACCTGTGACATATTTAGCCAATAGCGAGCGATTTTCTCGCTGATCGATAAAAAAGCCTGTTTTTTGTCCTTCTTCCCAGTCTACATAGAAATGATGACCGCATTCTAGAACTTTCCCCTCTTCTCTCGTTCCGAATAAGTATTCATTTTCTGCCTGTAAATGAGTTTTGGCAAGAACGGAAGCACTTTTATCATAGATGGCTTTTAAGTCCTGTCCGTAGACTTTTTGCAAGCATTCGACGATGAGCGATCGCGCCTCGTACATCCCAAGAGAGTAAGCTTGCACGACAGCAGTTCCGTTATACCAATCCACGATTAATCCTGGCAGTCCGTCTCCTTCTGCGTTAATTAATCGATAGCAATTCGTCTGTTCGTTAGCCGCTAATCCGATTTGTTTTCGCAATAAATAAGCATTTTGAAATTTTTCTAGAAACAAGCGATCAAGATTTTCTACTTTTTGAAAGGAAAAAATTTTTACGGCAATATTTCCAGGATTGTAATGTC
>CAYTUO010000334.1:0-5291 GCA_964441015.1 uncultured Pleurocapsa sp. | reverse complement strand
ATTAGCTAGCTTATATGTAGTCGTAATGACTTCGATTTATTAGACCAAAAGCAGAACAGATACGAGGTTCTCAATTTATAGCAATTTGCGATCGCCAAGGTAACTTTCTCAACGTTCTCTGTGCGTGAGATTTAAATTCCTCCGAGGGATCGATCCACAATACACAATCGAAAATCCACAATCAAATGACAAGCTCTTACACAATTTGGAGTCATCAATCATGGTCAAAATTGTTGGTATAAGCGGTAGTTTGCGTCCTGAATCCTATAGCGCTCAAGCACTCAATCTAGTAACAACGCGAGTACGTGCTTTGGGTGCAGAAGTAGAAATTCTTGACTTAAGAACCATGTCTCTTCCCTTTTGCGACGGCACAGACGAGTATCGGGACTATCCAGACGTAGAGAAATTACGAAAAGCAGTTAAAGAAGCAGACGGATTAATCTTAGTTACTCCAGAGTATCACGGTAGCGTTAGCGGCGTTCTCAAGAATGCGCTAGATTTAATGGGGTTTGAAGAGTTATCTGACAAAGTAACCGGATTGATTAGCGTCTTGGGAGGGCAATCTAATAGTAACGCTCTCAACGATCTGCGGACGATTATGAGATGGGTACACGCATGGGTAATACCGGAACAGATCGCGATCGCCCAAGCTTGGAAAGCGTTCGATCAAGATGGGAAACTATTAGATGAAAAACTGTCTCAACGCTTCGACCAATTTGCTCAAAGTTTAGTAGATAATACCCGCAAACTTCGAGGGATTTGATGGGGAAAAGACCCCATCGGATCTAGATATTATGGCACCCTCTCAGCAACCAGAAGCAAAGCTTACTTTTTGGGGCCGAGTCCAACTTTGCCTGCGTAGATGGCCCGATCGCCCAGTTCATCTTCAATGCGAAGTAAGCGGTTGTACTTAGCCACTCGTTCGCTACGACACAGAGAACCCGTTTTAATTTGACCCGCACGGGTAGCAACAGCTAAATCGGCGATTGTCGTGTCTTCTGTTTCGCCAGAACGATGACTGATAACAGAACGATAGCCATTGCGAGTCGCCAATTCAATCGTTTGTAGGGTTTCTGTTAAAGAGCCAATTTGGTTGAGTTTAATCAAGATGGAATTACCCACGCCTAAATCGATCCCTTTTTGTAGCCTTGTCGGATTAGTAACAAATAGGTCATCGCCGACTAACTGAATGCGCGAACCTAGCTTTTCTGTCAGGAGTTTCCAATTCTCCCAGTCTTCTTCATGAAGTCCGTCTTCAATAGAAACGATGGGGTAGGTATCGACTAATTTAACGAGATATTCGATGAAATCTTGAGGCGAGTGGGCGCTTCCATCATAAACATACTGACCATCCTTGTAAAACTCGCTAGCCGCAACATCCATCGCTAAGGCGACTTGTTCTCCGGGTTTATAGCCGGCCATGGCGATCGCTTCCATCAACAAATCCAAAGCTTCTTGGTTAGAACCCAAATTGGGCGCGTACCCTCCTTCATCGCCTACCCCAGAGAGCAGTTTTTTGTCTTTTAGCACTTTACTGAGGGCCGCAAATACCTCAGCGCCCCAGCGTAAGGCTTCCCCGAAAGAGTCTGCACCAACTGGCATAATCATAAACTCCTGAAAGTCCACGTTATTATCTGCGTGAGCGCCGCCATTGAGGACGTTCATCATCGGTACGGGAAGGAGGTTAGCAAGGGGGCCGCCCAAATAGCGATAGAGGGGTAATTCTAATTCGGCTGCTGCGGCTTTTGCATTTGCCAGGGAAACGGCTAGGATAGCATTGGCTCCCAAATACTTTTTATTGGGGGAACCGTCGCGATCGAGCATTTTTAAATCAACGGAGACTTGATCGAAAGCATCCATCTCCATTAGTTCAGGGGCGATTTTTTCTTCGATGTTACGGACGGCTTGCAGAACGCCTTTTCCTCCGTAGCGATGGGGATCGTCATCGCGCAATTCGTGTGCCTCGAAGGTTCCGGTAGAAGCGCCGCTAGGAACTTGGGCGATCCCCACTGTTCCTGTTTCCAGACGGACTTCTGCTTCAACAGTGGGACGACCGCGAGAATCTAAAATCTCTCTGGCTGCGATCGCTTCGATTCTGACTTCGGCTTTGTTTAGCATAATTTGAATCCTCCAAAATCAACTGGATTATTGTTCCTCGTAATTTTACGGGATTTGGCAGCTTTCGATGGTCTTAACCATGAGGATAACCGCAGATCGCGCTTGAACTTGGTATTGTTCGCCCTTAATTGGCGGTGCCGTTTGGCGATCGCACAAATCCTCTGGGGCAGATAGCGCTGTATCTACAATTCGATGCCAACCATCGCAATGTCCTAACAAGGGTAATTCAAAGGTCAAGGGTTCCCAGTAGGCATTAAGCATGACGTGCAGATACTCATCTGCGGCTGGGTGGCGCAGCGTAAAGGCTAAGCTATGAGAATCATATTCCCAGTCAGGTTTTCCCAAACAGACTCCATGCCAGACCAAATGAGGCTGATGAGTGCCGTAGCTGACTTCTAGAAGGTTTTCCTGTTGGAAGATTTTCAGAGATTGAATAAAATCGATAAGTCCTTTGACAAAACGCAATAACCCTTTCTCTTTTTCCACAGCACTCCAGTCAAACCAACTCAATTCGTTATCTTGACAGTAAGCGTTATTATTGCCCTTTTGTGATCGCCGCACTTCGTCTCCCATCAGTAACATAGGAGTGCCTTGAGAGATAAACAGAATTGTCAGCAGGTTCTTGATTTGTTGCAAGCGCAACGCTTCTATTTTTGGATCGTCTGTTTCTCCTTCCTTTCCACAATTCCAGCTAAAGTTGTAGTCAGTACCGTCACGGTTTTCTTCCTCATTGGCTTCGTTATGTTTGCTGTTGTAGGAAACCAGATCGTTTAGGGTAAAGCCATCGTGACAAGTAATAAAGTTAATACTGCGGTTAACATCGATGTCTCGTCGCGGGTAGATATCGGGACTAGCAAGAATTCTTGCCGCTAAATGGTTAACCGATCCCGAATCGCTTTTGAAGAAACAGCGCACATCATCGCGAAAAGGCCCGTTCCACTCGGCAAACCAATCAGCAAAGCCAATAAATGTCCCGACTTGATACAATCCGGCTGCATCCCAAGCTTCGGCAATCAGTTTCGTGCCTGCTAAAATGGGGTCGGATTCAATTGCCCAAAGAATCTCCGGCGTTTTTGGATAAGTCAGAGGGGCAGAACCAGAACTATCTCTCGACAGAACCGATGCCAAATCAAAGCGAAAGCCATCGACGTGCATCTCGGCAACCCAGTAGCGCAAGCAGTCTAAAATCAATTCGCCAGCGATGGGGTGATTAGCTCTAAAGGTATTGCCGCAGCCGCTATAGTTGCTGTATTGGGCGAGATCGTTCTCCTCTAGAATATAGTAAATTTTGTTATCCAAGCCGCGAAAAGAAAGCGTCGGCCCTTCATGATTGCCCTCTGCGGTGTGGTTGAAGACGACATCGAGAATGACTTCAATTCCCGCACGGTGCAGCGCCTTGACCATATCCCGAAATTCATCGACGGGGCCGAGGGGATCGCGACGAGAACTGTAACGCCGATGGGGAGCAAAAAAAGCAATGGTACTGTAACCCCAGTAATTGGCAAGTCCTGGCGGCGCGTCTTTTGGATCGAAGTAGTGGACAGGCAATAATTCTACTGCCGTGATCCCCAAATCCTTGAGATAGGGAATTTTTTCAACGATCCCCGCAAAGGTTCCTCGCTTTTCGGGTGTGACGGCCGAGTTGGGATGGCGGGTGAATCCTCCTACGTGCATTTCATAAATTACGCTGTTAGCATAGGGAATACGTAAGGGGCGATCGCCCTCCCAATTGTATGTACTGGGATCGACGACTACGCCTCGTAATGCTTTGGGGCAATTATCGCCTGGAGCGATAGCAGCATCGTGATCGTAAATTTCTTCTCCCGCGATCGCTCGTGCATAGGGATCGAGAAGTACTTTATTGCCATCGAAGCGATGTCCCTTTTCTGGTGCAAAAGGCCCGTAAGCTCGATAAGCGTATACTTGTCTTGCTCCTATCCCTTTTACAAAGACGTGCCAGTAGTGAAAGGTTTTATTGCGTTTGGGATCGAGTGCAATGATGCGGGCAGGTTTGGGAGCGGTTGGTTCGTCAAATAGCAGTAACTCGATGGCTGTAGCATATTTGGAGAAGAGGCAAAAGTTCACTCCGTCGGCATAAACGGTAGCGCCTAAAGGAAAACTTTTGCCGAGCAGGATATCATCAGTCATTTCCTCGCAATTCCTATCTCGAAGGGCTTATTCCCTAACAATCATTCTAGGGAGAGTTGTCAAATTAAGAATGGAGAAAAAGGTTAAAAAGGGAATAGAGAACGATCGACAATCGCACGTTAAAGTTAAGATACAACCATCAATCTATGGGGGCATTAACTTGTGAGTACCGCATCTCAAAAGTTATTGAATTCCTTTGAGCAGCTATCAGAACCGGAGAAGCAACAAGTAGCTGCTGAGATTCTACGGCGTATCCTCAGTCTCGATCTACCTCCCCTATCGAATGAAGAGTTAGTGCTGAATGCAGAAGAGCTATTTCTGAGTCTCGATGATAGAGAAGCTGAAGATGAGCAGCAATCCTAATCGAGGCGAAGTTTGGCTCGTCGATCTTGGCTATGTGGCAAAGGTCAGGCCGTGTCTTGTTATTAGTGTTCCTGCACTAGAGCAGGATAGAGCTTTGGTTACTCTAATTGCACATACAACAAGCCCTAGAGGATCGAGGTTTGAAGTTGAGATGAAGGTGAACTTCTTACGCTCAGGAGTTTTTGACGCTCAAAACTTGGTCACTATTCCTTACGCTAAATTAATTAGACGCTTAGGCGTACTCTCAAGCGAACAATTATTGAAGGTAGAAGCAGCAATACGATTATGGCTTGGTTTGTAGACTTTATAGATTAGGGCATTTCTACTCAATATTTCTGGATTTATTAATGAGCTTAAAAATCTATTTCCTACGGCACGGAGAAACTATCTCCAGTCAAACCGGAACCTATTGCGGCAGTCTGGATATCGACTTAACGCCTGAAGGCTATCAAATGGCAGAAGATTTCGCTGCTAGCTATAGAGAATTACCTTGGAAAGCCGTTTTTTCTAGTCCCTTACATCGTACAGTTACCACGGCTAAACCTTTGTGCGATCGCCTGGGGATCGAGATACAACTGAGGGACGGACACAAAGAAATTGCCTACGGACAATGGGAAGGCAAAACCCCAGAGTACGTTAAGAGCTTTCATCTGGATGACTAT
>CAYTUO010000333.1:0-5350 GCA_964441015.1 uncultured Pleurocapsa sp. | reverse complement strand
CATCCCTGACGGCGTATTGGTTGGGATTGAAGTGTTGGTACTGGTTGATGCCGATGGCGATCGCGGAATGTTTTCCTGGCTTGGGAGTCGGAAGACGAAGTGTGACCCCATGAACAGCATAGGATTGACCAGCGTCAGGGGGAATTTGACCTTTGAGCCAGATGCCGAGGGATTTAGCAAATTCAATTAATGAGTTATATTGACTTAACTGAGGTCTATATTCTTCAATTAGACGCTGTAATCGAGCTAATTCTGCCTGTCCGTTCTTTCCTCGGTTGACTAATTCTTGTAATGCGGTGGCAATCTCCTCTTCTGCTTTGGTACGATGTTCATCTAAATAGACCATTGCTGCCCATCGCTGTGCCTGTAATTCTGCCTGTCGGGTGGCGGGATGGGTTCGCATTAAATAGGTCACGTAGTCCATCAACAATTGCGCGACAGACTTGAGGCGATTTGTGCCAACTTTCTGCTGAAATTCTGGTTCCTGAAATTGTGCCAACAAATTAGACCGTACCGCCGGACTCATGGCGTACAATTCATAACCAACTGGACGGCACAACTCCGACAGCAACAAATCCGCTTCGGCGATCCAAGGCACTTCCTCGTTGAGTAAAAATTGGACTCGGATATAATTGACTAATTCGGGAGTCAAGATCAAGGGCAAGGCACAATGACAAGCTAAGTAGCGATAGTTGCGCTCAAACCGCGCTACAAAGCGTTCAACTTGTTGCTGGGCTAATTCTTGTTGTTGCTGGGCTAATTCTTGCGTTAATGTATCGGACAAGGGACTGTTCATAGATCGCCCAAGTTGCTGGTTACAAATATTGGTCAACAGTGGCACATAGAGAACTCTCTTCATTCAATTCCCCAATTCTACCCCCCAATTGTCTATAATAGAGTCGCCAATTACGATTGTTGCTGGCTAGGTGACCATGACGACTTTAGTAAAAACTCAGAAAATCTACGATGAATTTATTGATTTTATCGCTCAAGGAACTAGCCCAGAAAGTGTGACTAAGTTTCAATTTTCTGAAGCGACAAAAGAACAGATAGAAGATTTAGTGGAACGCGCCAAATTAGCAGATTTATCCCCGTCCGAAAAAACCGAACTCGAACAGTTTTTAGTGGTTGAGCATCTAATTAGATTGGCGAAGGCTAAAGCTCATCAATACCTTCAATCTGTCTCTCAGTAGAGAGAAATTAATTATGCCTCGACTTTACCTGACTAAAGAACTGAAACAATTAGTCAGTAATCGGGCTGATTTTTTGTGTGAATATTGTCTGATTTCTGAAGAAGATAGCGGTGGCTGTCAATTTGACCACATTATCAGTGTCAAGCATGGGGGTGAAACGACTGCGGAAAATTTAGCCTATGCTTGTTTGTATTGTAACCTAAGTAAAGGGACAGATTTAGGGTCAATTATTTGGCGCACAGGCGATCTAGTGAGATTTTTTAATCCTAGACGAGAGCAATGGTCTGAGCATTTTCGTCTTGAAGGTGCAATGATTCAACCTTTAACAGATATTGGGGAAGTCACCACTAGAATTTTACAGCTTAATAGCAGCGATCGCCTCTTAGAAAGACAATTGTTGATTGAGGTAAACAGATACCCTTCACCTAATGCTTTGAAGAGAATGGAATGACAATCGAGAGAATCCCCCTGTATCCGAACAACTGCTGCTTTTGCCAATTTTAGATCTTAGCGAATCTGGGCGATCGCCTGATTTAAACCATGAGGATCGAGCGGGTACATTGAGACTAAATGAGCGAGAAATTGGGCAGTGGTTCCCTGCCAGCGTTCGGGGGGAATGGGATTCAACCAGGCAATTAACTTAGTATGCTGTTTAATCTGCCACAAAACCTCAGCCGTCGCTGAAAATCTTTCCGAACGGCGATCGCCACGAGCCGCTCCCCCATCGCTGACAATTAAAACACTGGTATTCCCGTCGCACTCTGCCAAAATCGACGCAAATAACACCTTTTCTGTCAGATAAGGATCTCGATAAATATACTCTGCTGGCACGTTGTGGAAATAGCCCACCCGCACCTGCTGGATGTTGCTTTCGTATTGGGCAGTTTCGACTAAATCTCGCGTAAAGCGGTGAAAGGGAGTCATGGAGCCTTCCTGGTCAATTAACAGCAGCAAATCGGCATGATTTTGTTCTCGGCGGCTGTATTTCGGCTCTAAGAAAAATCCCTGTTCGCAGACTTTGGCGATCGTCCCTTCCACATCCAAAACATCCTCTCTGCCATCCGCTACCATCCGCCGCAAATAACGCCAGCTATAAACCATATACCTGCGAGAAATGGGATAATATGCTTTAAAATCCCTATCCTCTGCCTGTTCTAATAAATTTATTGAGGATTTGACGGGAAGTAAGGAAAATTCAGGAGCAGGAGGAGGAGATTCTACCACCGAGGGGACTTGTTCTACAGAAGGTACAGGGGGAGGATTTTTAGCGGGGGCAGAGGATTCGGATGATTATGAACGAATTTCCCTCGATCTCGCTTCCTCTTGGCTCTCTTCTGCACTGATAGAACGAAAAATGACCTCTAAATGATCCTGTTGTGCTAAGGAATGACACCACAGCGATCGCAGGAGTTTTTTTAAGGCATTTAGATCCTGAATTCCCCAACCGCCCTCAATCGCTTGTAAGGCAGCTAAATATTCACTAATTCCCAAAGCAAACCCATCCCGCCGCAAGCGGTACAAAAGGCGAGTTAAGAGAGGGTGGGGATTAAAATCACTCATGGCGAAGGTGCATAATTGGGATTTTGCCAATCTTGCCGTAATTTAAAGACTAAATCTCGATAGGGAATTGCCTTTTCCCCTTTTTCTTTAAGTTGAGCAATAGGTTCTTTAAGTTGAGCAACAGGATAGGGGTCTGGTTTAAAGTGATGTAAGGCAGCCAGCCAATCGAGAAATTCACTCGTTCCTGGAAGTTTAAACAGGCTTTTATCCGCTCGTATGTCTAAAAATTTATCAATAGCAGCCTTGACTAAATCAACTTCAGGTTTCTTAAAATCAACTTCGGGGTTCTTAATTGTCTCCTCTTTCTGTTTTTGCTCGTAGTGAGCATTGACAATTTTTTCTAAGTCTGTTCCTATGGGAAAGCGAACATAATGGTACAAGCAGCGACGTAGAAAAGGGGCAGGTAGGCTGCCTTTCTCTTTGTTGCTGGTAATGATAATAATTGGCAATCGCTCTTGGTTTGCCTTAATTGTTTCTCCTGTTTCCCGAATAAAAAATTCCCAAGGCTTATCCAATATTGAAAGCAAGTCATTGGGGAAATCTACATCGGCTTTGTCAATTTCATCAATTAACAAAACGGCGGGATATTCATGGGATTGAAATGCCTTACCTAGAGAACCTAATTCGCGGTAATCTTTTGGTTCTTTTGGATTTCTCGGTTTTTTAGTCTTCGGATTAATTGATGGGGTTAAGTTTTGGGTTTGGACATCATGCAAACGCAAAATTGCATCGTATTCATATAATCCCTCTTGAACTTTCGTGGTTGAGCGAATATCCCAGCGATAAAAGGGCAATCCTAACTCATAGGCAACTGCCACTGCTAATCTAGTTTTGCCACATCCTGCTTCTCCTTCAATCAACAGGGGTCTTTGGAGAAAAATTGCCAAATTCACGGCTTCAATTAATTCGCTATCTGCGATATATGGTTCTAATTCCGTGGGAGAATCTGGATGGCAGTTTTCAGGTCGTTTTGTCGGGTCACATTGGAAGATGTATTTAGGGGGATTCATTGGCTATGCTTTTAGTAATTGAGCTAAAGATTGTTCTAACTTTGAGCAAACTGTAACGGGAATACCATGACTAGATAATCTGTAAATTTTTTGGGCTATTTCTTGGCTTTTTGACATAGATAATCCATATACTTCTTGAAGCCAATTATCAATATCAGTTTCTTGCCAATTGCTCAAAGGTAACTCTGGGATTTTTAAATTTTCAAAATGATTGACATTATTACAAAAATTGTCAACACTATCACAGAACCAAGAGAGTTCATTATAAGATTCAGAAATAGTTGAGCTTATTGAAACAAATAGGATAAATGTGACCCAAGAATAATTTTTACAAATATCTTCATGCTTTTCCTTTAAGGGATTCCAAAAATTATTGACAAACCAAGACAAAAGTTGATGGTCATTTTCTGTAATAGAATCCCAATTACTAAAATCAAAAAAAACGATACTGTTTCCCTGTACACTGTCAACTATCTTCTCAATAATTTTCTGAGCGTATTGTTTCTCATCTGGCTCTGGTTCAATTGGCTTAAAATAATCCGCGATCGCATTTAGCAAACTTCGCTCATCGGAAATATCGGGTCTTAATAAGGGATCTACAGGACAGTACTTAAACCTCCCATAACTATTACTACTAAGAGAGTATTGAATCTCGGCTACACATAAATCACCTCGCATTAAGGCAGTATTTTGTAGTAAAAATAGAGCCAATCCTCCTTTTTTCCCTAAATATTTTTCCAGAATATAATTAACGGTTTCTTTGGCTTGACTAAAATTAAGTTTAGAGAGATTTTTAATAATAGTATTTTTTTGATTGGAGCTAACGGATGAATCGCTCTGATTTTCTAATAACTTGAGTTCATTCTCGACTTTAGTGAGTTCTTCAAAGTAAAAAGTAGACTCTCTTGTTAAATTCTGCAACTTAACCACTTCTGAAGTGAAACTCATGTTTTTGAGGACACCATCAATGCGTTCTTTCCACATTTGTTGTTGGTTTTTGAGATACTGGATGCGAGATTGCTGAGAGGGCAACTCGCTGAATGGCCCTACCCTCCGGTTCATCTACCTCAACTAGAAATGTCGTCGTCCCATCGGACAGGGAAAATTGAGCCAATTGTTTTTCTTTCATCGTTTGTGTCCTCTAACTTCAGTTTCCAACTCCGCTACCTTCCTCTCCACCTCTGCCATCCGCTGACTCAACGGCACACTCTCAGCACAACCGAGATAAGTAGCGATCTGCTTGCAGCAGCGCTTCGCTATCGCACTGACAACCACATCCGTCTTGGACGTGCCAACCCGCTCAACATAGCTGTTGAGTGCGGCTAGGAGAGGCGGAGGTATTCTGATGGCGAGGTGTGGTTTGCCCATAGTCCTTCCTTGTAGAGAGCTGCCCCTATCTTACTAGCCGGATGACTAAGTTTCACGAATTTGAGAAGTTTCCAGATGGCTAGAGACTGGCTCAAGAGAATGGGGGGTTTGGGGTCGAGCCTGCCAACTCAAGACTCCGATTAAGACCCAGCTCACTAAACCTACCCAGAGTGCCCAACGGTTCCGGTTGCCAGAGCGATTGAGTTGAGAGGTGCTGTA
>CAYTUO010000332.1:0-5352 GCA_964441015.1 uncultured Pleurocapsa sp. | reverse complement strand
GGTCTGATCGGTCGATTTGCCGCTCAAACCCATATGTTAGCGCTAAAAGCTTCTATTGAAGCCGCTCGTGCCGGGGATGAAGGTCAAGGCTTTGCCGTGATTGCTGATGAAGTTAGAAGCCTCGCTGCCCAGTCAGCAGAAGCGACCGCAGAAATTAGTAATCTGGTAACTAGCATTCAGTCCGAAACTAGCGAAGTTGCCACGGCGATGCAGTTGGGAACCGAGCGAGTCGTCACGGGAACGAAGCTAGTAGAAGAAACGCGCCAGAACTTGACCAAGATTGCCGAGGCGAGTACGACCATTAACCAATTGGTCAAAGCGATCGCCAAAGCAGCCGACGAACAATCTCAATCTTCTGAAGTGGTTAGCCACAGCATGACTGAAGTAGCAGCCATTTCAACTAAAACCTCAACTGAAGCAACCCAAGTTTCTACCTCTTTCAAAGAACTGCTGACAGTAGCCCAAGAGCTACAAAAGAGTGTCGGTCAGTTCAAAGTCAGTTAGATAGATCGAAAGGGAGAGATGGGAATAATATTAGGAGAAAAGTTACTTCTAATTTCCAACTCCCAATCTCCAACACCTAATCTCTACCCCAGAGCGAACGATGGCACTGAACTCCGATATCCGCGACCAAGCCTATCAGTTTTTCATCGAAGAAGCCCCCGAACTGTTGCATACTATCGAAAGTGGCTTGCTCACCCTTCGCGAAGAGCGCAGTACGGCAAAAGTCCACGAAATTATGCGAGCCGCCCATTCTCTGAAAGGGGGTGCAGCCAGCGTGGAACTGAATGCCATCAAAACCCTGTCCCATCGTCTGGAGGATACCTTCAAGGCGCTCTACGACGAGACAGTCGAAATCGACACGCAACTCGAAAGTCTGCTGCTACAGGCATACGACTGTTTGAAAAATCCCCTAATCGAACAAATCGAAGTCGGGAGTTTTGACTCGGAGGCAGCCGTACAAGTTGCCGAACCGATCTTCAAGCAAATCGAAGAGCGACTGGGAGACAGCCTTGCTCACGCCGACCAATACATTCCCACTTCTAGCGATTTGGGGATCGATATCGTCTCCTCTATCTTTGAAGTCGATGTGGCTCAGGGTTTAGAGCGGCTTGCTAATGTCGTGGCAAATCCTCAAAATTATGAGGTAGCTGGAGAAGTGCGGGCACAGGCAGAAGTGTTTGTGGGATTCGCAGAGTTACTCAGTCTGCCTGGATTGGGAGAAATCGCTCAAGCGTCCTTGCAGGCACTCGATCGCAATCCCGATAAAGCTTTACAGATCGCTCAACTGGCACTGGCAGATTGGCAAGTCAGTCGAGAGCAAGTTCTTGCAGGCGATCGTGATCGCGGTGGGAACCCTTCTGAGGCATTACTAGCGCTAGCTCAAGAACAAGGAACATCAGCCCCATCAATCCATCCCGAACTAACTGAAATTTCCCATACTTTTGACAGTCAAGCGATCGACTGGGGTATGGCAGCCTCCCCTGCACTAGAAGATATCTTCGGCACGGTAGCCCCTGAGAGCGAAGCCATCCCGATTGACTTGGCTGTTCCTTCCTTAGATGAAGTTTTTGGCACGGTAGCCCCTGAGAGCGAACCTATGGCAATAGAGTTGGCTGCCCCCTCGTTAGATGAAGTTTTCGGCACGGTAGCCCCTGAGAGCGAACCTATGGCGATGGACTTGGCTACCCCCTCGTTAGACGAAGTTTTCGGCATGGTAGCCCCTGAGAGCGAACCTATGGCAATAGAGTTGGCTGCCCCCTCGTTAGACGAAGTTTTCAGCACGGTAGCCCCTGAGAGCGAACCTGTTGCAGTCGAACCTAAAGACTTATCGAGCAACATTGAAGCTGCCGTTCAATCCGTCGAGGAAATCTTCGATCGCCTGCCATCAATCGAGGATGCTCCTACTCCTTCGGCTCCCCTTGCTTCTCCTCCCGCCTCCACAACGGCTAAAGACACCATTCCAGAGCCAGATAAACATCCAGAACTTCCTGGCACCCAAGCAGCAGCCAAAGCAGCCTCTAGTCTTTCCGTCAGGGTTGACTTCAACCGTCTAGAGCGCATGAATAACCTGGTCGGCGAGCTAGCCATCAACCGCAATAGCCTTTCTCTACAAAACGATCAAATTCAGGGAGGGGTTAAAGAATTGCTCAGCCGCTTTGAGCGCTTCCAGAAAATGACGGGAAAATTGCGGGAGTTGTCAGACCAGATGTTGGTCAAGCCTATGAATTCCGAGCTTGGGAGTTTAAAATCGGACAAAGATTCAACCGCCTTCTCCAATCAGACTTCAGAATTCAGACTTCAGAATTTGGCAGAGTTTGACGCTCTAGAGATGGATAGCTACGGAGCGCTCTACTCTTTGCTGCAAGGGCTTTTAGAAGAAATGATTCAGCTTGAAGAGTCTGTCGATGATATCGTTCTGTTTGCTCGCAACTCCAATCAAACCCTCGAACAACAGCGTCAGATGCTCACTAACCTGCGCGATGAGTTGATGTGGGCGCGAATGTTGCCGTTGGGGGAAGTTCTCAACCGCTTCCCGCGCGTGTTGCGCGATCTCTGTGCCACCTATCACAAATCTGTCAAGCTCAAGTTGAGTGGAACGGGAGTTTTGGTTGACAAAGCGGCTCTGGAAAAGCTTTACGATCCTTTACTGCACTTACTTCGCAATGCTTTCGACCACGGGATCGAACCGCCAGATCTCAGACGGCAACAAGGAAAACCGGAAGAAGGTCAAATCGAAATTCGAGCCTATCATCAAGGTAACCAAACTTTCATCGAGCTTAAAGATGACGGTCGAGGTCTGAATTTAGAAAAAATCGGTCAGAAAGCTGTCAAGATTGGCTTGGTCACGCCAGAGGAATTGGCAGTGATGAGCGAAGATCGTATCGCTGAACTGATTTTCGAGCCTGGATTTTCTACCGCCAGCCAAGTCAGCGAACTGTCGGGACGGGGAGTCGGCCTCGATGTCGTTCGCTCTCAGTTGCGATCGCTCAAAGGAACCGTGGCGGTGACCTTTGCTCCCAACAAAGGGACGGCCTTCTCCTTGCGCCTCCCCTTAACCCTAACCATTTCTAAACTTCTGGTCTGTCTGGTCAACCAGGAGGTAACGGGTCAAGCTACTGCGATCGCTTTACCGTCTGACAGTATCGAGGAAATTATTATTCCTACTGCCCAGCAAATTAAAAAGTCGGGCAGTCAGCGCTTCTTGCATTGGCAGCGTCAGATTATTCCTATCTATCGCTTAAGCGAGCTTTTGGCCTACAATTGTGCCTTGCCAGAAATAAGCTCTAACAAAGCGCTGACGACAGTTCCCACGCCTGACGACTGGGCGCTACCTTTGATGCTGCTGCGTCGCGGACAGCAATTGTTTGCCTTAGAAGTCAATCGTTTGGTCAGCGAACAAGAATTGGTGGTCAAGCCTTTTGGCAGCGCGATCGCGTCTCCTGGTTATACTTACGGTTGTACGATTTTGGGCGATGGCACCCTCATTCCGGTCATCAATGGCGCGATTGTCCTCGATCGCTACCTAGAACCCGAAACCGTTAAAGCAGTACCCAAGTCCGCGATCGCCGATAAGCCAACTGGAGAGAGCAAGCCAACTGCAACAGCCACTCAAACAACGACGATTTTGGTGGTTGACGACTCTGCTACCCTGCGGAGAACCCTGGCACTGACTTTACAAAAAGCGGGATATCGCGCCATCCAAGCCAGAGATGGACGAGAAGCCCTCGAGCAACTACAACAAGCTACAGGCGTACAACTGGTGATTTGTGACGTTGAAATGCCTAATATGAACGGCTTTGAGTTTCTCGGTCAACGTCGCCGCGATCCACAATTAACTAAGATTCCAGTTGCCATGCTCACCTCTCGCAGCAGCGACAAACATCGCCAGCTAGCTATGCATTTAGGTGCTAGTGCTTACTTTACCAAACCTTTTATCGAACAACAGTTCTTAGCCGCGATTAAAAACATTATCTCTCAAACTTCCTCTGAAGCCGTTCCTGCCCTAAGATGAACAATCTTTCTAGCAACAACCCATCCCTTAACCTCGGACAGAGCAGCCGTTCGCTTAAATTATTGATCTTTAGCATCGGTAAACTGAACCTCGCTTTGCCCGTCGAGATCGTCAAAAAAGTACTCGATTCCACTCCCGTCTATGGAAGCGGACTCAATCATATGGGAATAGCCCGCATTGACGATCACGAGATTACGGTAGTCGATCTGCACAAGCGTTTGTTTCACGTCAGCCAACAACTGTCTTCTGATTCGCGCGTCTATACCATTGTTGCCAGAAATAGCGTTGGCGAATCGTTTGGGATTTTAGTAGGACAAACCCCAACTTTGCAAGACGTTTCTCTGTCTCAAATTCGCGCCCTACCTGCCTCTTATCGACGGGCAGATACGCTCGAAATTGCTAGTCACGTCACGGTCATTGCTCAGAAAGAGGAATCCTTGACAGTTTTCTTGCTAGATCCAGATAGGCTGGTTCCACCCGTTTCAGGAGCGATCGACTCCTCTTCTTGGCTCAGTGCCCCTTGATAACAGGCAAAAAAACCCAATAAAAAGAAGAAGGTAAGAGTTTTTGTCTTTTACCTTTCTCCTTTTGCTTTGAGATATGCGGATGGCGAGACTTGAACTCGCACGGCAAAAGCCACACGCACCTCAAGCGTGCGCGTATACCAATTCCGCCACATCCGCTAGCAGCCAATAAATCCTATCACATTTAGAATTCAACAAGCAAGAGAACTTTATCTTCTTGAGTGCTACAATTTAGCTTAACAGGAAAGGATATAGTTCCGTCCGACTTTTAACAAGTGTCGGAAAGTGTACTGATAATTGCTTGTCCAAAAATTCAACACCAAGCAGGTACTTGCCAATCCGAACAAAATAAACGTCACAGGAGTGATCACGCTGATCGCAAACCAAGTTCCCACATGAAAGACTAAGATTACAGCCAAGCCAGTTGCGATCGCCACCGACCAACGAATTGAAACTTGAGGGCGATGCAAAGCCACCAGGACTAAGGTTTGTAAGGTTATTAAAAGATTGGCCGGAACCAGAAAAGAACAAATCGCAACGCAGCGATCGCGCGAAAACTCAGCAAGAGAAGAAAAATCGATCGTCATCATTATTTTTTTTTGTTTGGGAAGACTAACCTTAGAGTGTAAAAAATTTTGGTTTAAGCGATGGATTCAATCTTAGACTATCTGGCTTCCCAAACTGATAAAGTTATCTCCCAAACTCACAAAAACGTGATGGAGTTGCTAGTTGCTGAAGAAATCAAAAAGCAACTGGAGACTTATTCGGCTGAGATCAAAGAAATAATCATTATAGTTGAGGTAGCGACTTATG
>CAYTUO010000331.1:4586-5352 GCA_964441015.1 uncultured Pleurocapsa sp. | reverse complement strand
GTTAAGTGATTATACTGAGATGCTTTGACAAACAATTATTTTTTTTCGACAGGACTTACGCAAATTAAAGATTTAAATTGATCGCACTTTGAATGGGTTCTAAGAAGCAAATTAAATATTGTGTATTTAATTTGCATATTAAGAGAATTCATATTATAGCTAGTCAGACAGGAATTTATACTTAAGTAACTGCCGATATGAATTTGCTATAATTCTAATAATTTTATTTTTTATTAGTTTTTAAATTACCAGAAAATCGTTTTTTACTTACTTAAAATCCCTAAAAGAAATCGTTTTCTACTGCTCAAATTAAGTAAGTAAGATACTCGAACAATTAAATACCCTAATTAATATAAAGATGAAAATTCTACTGGTAGAAGATGATCGCCCCACCGCGATCGCACTTTCAGATTCTTTGAGATTTCATCGCTACGTTATCGATCTAGCATCAGATGGGAAAACGGCTTTGGATCTAGCAACGTCTTTTGACTACGATCTAATCCTGCTGGACATAGGTATCCCGAAACTAGACGGGATTAGTCTTTGTCGCCAACTCCGACAGCAAAAGTATCATCAGCCAATTCTCATGCTTACGGTACAAGACTCTAAATCTGATATTGTCAGAGGCTTAGATGCAGGTGCAGATGATTACATGACAAAGCCTTACGATCTATCGGAGTTAATAGCACGAATGCGATCGCTCCTGCGTCGAGGCAGTTCTCCAGTTACGATTGTACTGACTTGGGAAAATCTCTGTTTGAATCCA
>CAYTUO010000331.1:0-4576 GCA_964441015.1 uncultured Pleurocapsa sp. | reverse complement strand
TCAGGAGAAGTGACCTACAGAGGACAAAAAGTACCGCTTTCTGCCAAAGAGTACGGTATGTTAGAACTATTTTTACGCAATCCTCAACGCCTTTTTAGCCGAAGTAAAATTCTCGATCTCCTCTGGTCATTAGACGATGAGCTTCCCACCGAGAAAACCGTTACAACTCACATCAAAGACATACGGCGCAAGTTAAAAACAGCAGGATGTAACGAACTCGTTATTGAAACGGTGTATGGTATTGGCTATCGGCTCCAATCTCCTCCTACTGTAAGTGTGGGGGGACAAGGGAGCAAGGGAGCAGAGGAAGCAGAGGAGCAGAGGGGAAGAATCAATCCAAAATCCAAAATCCAAAATCCAAAATCGGAAGATAAGAAGAGCATTAGCGAGGAAAATCTGAGAGAAAAAGATCTTGCCTCGATTAAAAGAGTTTTAGAGCGTTTTAAAGATACTTTTACCGAACAGATAGCTTTCATGGAAGAGGCAAAAAACGAGTTACTCAAAGGAAATTTGACAGATTCTTTGCGTCAGAAGGCTGAGAAGGAAGCTCACAAATTAGCAGGCTCGCTGGGGACGTTTGGCTATCCAGAAGGCTCGAAGTTAGCGAGGGTGATCGAATTACTACTGATGGGAAATAAACTTTTAGGCAAGCGGGAAGCCTTAAAGATTGAGAAATCGCTCGACAAACTGAAAGTAGAACTGAAAAAGCCTCCCATCCCTCCTACAGAAAAATTCTCTGCGATCGCGCTAAATGTGATTGGTGATTGGTGAGAAGGTGACTGGTGACTGGTGATTAGTGATTAGGAGTGTGGGAAGTGTGGGAAGTGTGGGAAGTGTGGGGAGACAAGGGAGAATATTTATTCCTGAACTCCTGTACAGACGTTGCACTGCAACGTCTCTACGACTCCTGACACTGATAACTGATAACTGATAACTGATAACTGATGCCTTACAGCTTATGACTTCTAAACTTCCAGAAACATCAACTCAAACTATCTATAACCAGGATTTTTATTTATGGATAGAAACAACTGCCAAATTATTGCGAGAAAAAAAGTTCGATCAGTTAGACTGTGAAAATTTAATCGAAGAAATAGAGGGAATGGGAAGGAGTGAAAAACAGGCTATCCGCAACAATCTAATCGTTGTTTTAATGCACTTACTTAAGTATAAATATCAGCCACAAAACCGAACGAATAGCTGGCGATACACGATTAGAGAACATCGCCGTCGTTTAAGAGATGCTTTTGAGGATAGTCCTAGTTTGAAACCTTACTTTCAAGAAGTTTTTGACCGATGTTACGAAGATGCCAGAAAAGAAGCATCTGATGAAACAGGTTTAGTGATCGCGACTTTCCCTCCCTCATCTCCTTTCAGCTACGAAGAAACGCTCAATCCTGACTACTTGCCAAATTGAGGCAAAAAGACAGTGAAAAGTAAGACAACCTCTCTTCAATATAGTGTTGCTATTCTCGCCACTGCGATCGCGCTTCTTTTGACTCAACTCTCATCCTTTTGGCTTCATCCAACGATGTCTGCTTTCTTCTTTGCTGCCGTTGCCGTTAGTACCTGGTACGGAGGCATGAAACCCGGTATAGTGGCGACTGTTCTTTCGGTGTTAGCGATCGATTATTTTTTTACTCCACCCATTAATCAATTTAGCGTCAACTTTTTTGGCGATTTTATACGCTTAGGAATATTCAGCTTGGTTGCCACGATAATCAACCTGCTGAATATGGATTTACGGCGAAGCAGAGAAAAAATCGAACGACTGAGCCAGCAACTTTTACAAGAGAGCGCCCAAAAACTCAGTATGGCACTATCCGCAGCCCGTATGGGAATGTGGGACTGGAATATGCTAACGGGAAAAATTGTCTGGAATCAAGAACACGAACAACTGTTTGGCTTGGCTCCCGATACATTTGATGGTCGGTACGAAACGTTTGATGCCTGTTTGCATCCTGATGATAAAAACGCCTTAGAGGAAGCCGTCAATCGTGCCATTCGAGATAGAAATATTTTTCAGCACGAATATCGAGTTATCTGGGCAGATGGCAGCATTCACTGGATGGAAGGCAGAGGTCAAGCGTTTTACGACGAAACGGATCGCCCTGTGCAAATGATGGGTACGGTGATGGACATCACTCCAAGAAAGCAAGCAGAAGAAGCACTACAAAAGCAGGAAGAACGCTGGCAGTTAGCTATCAAAGGAAGCAATGATGGAATTTGGGATCATGACCTCCTGACCAATAAACATTATCTGTCGCCCCGATGCAGAGAAATTTTAGGATATTCGGATGAAGAAATCACGACCTTTGACGAGTGGTTCAGTCTCATTTATCCAGACGACCAAGAAGTCTTAAGAAAGAGATTTCAGGCTCATCTCAACCATGAGACGGCTTACTATTGGTGCGAATATCGGATGCGGTGTAAAGACGGAACCTACAAGTGGCTTTTAGCACGGGGACAGGCATTGTGGAACGAGCAGGGAGTCCCGATTCGAGCCGTCGGTTCTTTGAAGGATATCAGCGATCGCAAAGCCTCAGAAACCGATCTACGCGAAAGCGAACGGCGCTACTCTTCCTTGGCGGCGGCGGCTCCTGTGGGCATTTTTCGCACCGATCCTCAAGGAAACTGCCTTTATGTCAATCAGCGCTGGTGTCAAATTGCTGGACTCAGTGTGGATAGGGCAATGGGAACGGGTTGGGTGTGGGGACTGCATTCAGAAGACCGCGATCGCGTTGTCCAGGATTGGTATGATGCTGTTGAGAACAATGTCATGTTTCGCTCGGAGTATCGTTTTAAGCACCCTGATGGCACGGTTACCTGGGTATTCGGTCAGGCAGTCGCACAAAGATCGCTCAGTGGCAAAATAATCGGCTACATTGGCACAATTACTGATATTAGTGATCGCAAACAGGCAGAAGCAGAACTTCAGGCGTTGAATGCCCAACTCGAACAACGAATCAGACAAAGGACTGCCGAATTAAGCTTCATCAACCAACAATTAACCCAAGAAATTCAAGTACGTCAGCAGGCAGAAATCGAACTGCAACGGCAGATAGCAGAAGTTTCGGATCTCTACAATAATGCTCCCTGCGGCTATCATTCCCTTGATGCAGACGGGTTTTTTATTCGCATCAATGATACCGAATTAAGGTGGCTCGGTTATACCCGCGATGAAATTCTCTACAAGAAAAAGTTTTCTGACTTGATTACTGCTGAGAGTGTCGAAGTTTTTCAAGAAAATTTTCCCCAGTTTAAATTGCAAGGTTGGATCGACAATTTAGAATTTGAGATAATTCGCAAAGATGGCACAATTTTCTCTGTCAATGTCAATGCAACCGCTATCTATGATGCCCAGGGCAACTATCTCATGAGTCGCTCTACTGTCTTTGAGCTTAGCGATCGCAAACGGACAGAAATTCTCCTGCGTCGCCGCGAAGAGGAATTTAGAGCCTTGGTCGAAAATGCACCCGATATCATTGCACGATTTGATCGCAACCTCCGCTACATCTACATCAATCCTGTTATCGAAAAAGAATCGGGAATTCCTCCTAGTGCATTTCTGGGCAAAACTGTCCGAGATATGGGGTTTTCAGAAGAAATAGCCGCGATGATGGAGCAGACAGCGAACGCTGTTTTGACGACTAAACAAGAACAGAGGCATGAATTTCAAGCTCCCCCATTTGATCCCCCATTTGAAGATCTTAAGTTCTATCAAGCTCGCCTAGTCCCATTATTTGATGCTCAGGGGGAAGTAGAATCGGTGTTGACGATCTCCCGCGACATTACCACGCAAAAGAAAACTGAAGCTACCTTACGGGAAGCGAATCGACGGTGGCACTCTCTGATAGAAAACGTCCAATTAGTAGTCGTTGGCTTAGACAATACAGGAAAAGTTAATTATGTCAACCCCTTCTTTTTAAAAATTACAGGTTATGAACAGTCGGAAGTTTTGGGCAAAGACTGGGTAACCCATTTTCTCCCCGCTACTGACAGAGAGCAGCTAAATACCGCCTTCGAGGAGTTGTTAGAACACAACTATCACACTTACTACGAAAACCCAATTTTGACTAAATTTGCCGAAGAGCGATTACTAGCCTGGAATAATACCGTTTTGCGAGATTTACAAGGTCATAGCATCGGCACACTGAGCATTGCGGAAGATATTACCGAACGACACGCGATCGAGCAAATCAAAGCCGAATTTATCTCGATTATCAGCCACGAATTGCGAACGCCACTCACGTCCATTTACGGTTCTTTGGGGTTATTAGCCACAGGAATCTATGACAAGAAACCCGAAAAAGGGAAGCGGATGATAGAGATTGCCCTCACCGACTGCGAACGTTTAGTGCGTCTTGTCAACGATATCCTTGACTTAGAGCGTTTAGAATCCGGTAAAGTCGCGCTAGTCAAAGAAACCTGCGATGTGGCTAGTCTGATGCAACAAGCAGCCCAATCAGTCCAGGCGATCGCCGATCACGCCAACATTACGCTTACACTAACTCCTCTCTCGACTCAATTCCAAGCGGCTCCTGATGCCATAATTCAAACGCTGACCAATTTATTA
>CAYTUO010000330.1:0-5354 GCA_964441015.1 uncultured Pleurocapsa sp. | reverse complement strand
TTATTAAGCATGATCCCCGTTCCTGGAATGACGTAGGAAGATCCTTCCCCATTGGAAATGGTGACGCTCGCTGCATTGCCTTCGCGATCAAGAACGCTGATGTGAGTGGTACTGCCTAATTTATTGACAGCGTTATTTAATTGCGATCGATAATGTTTTAGATGTTGTTCGCTCAGAAAACGTCGGGCAATATCTTCTTGATAAATGTAAGTATCGTAACCCGTTTTTCTTGCTTCATTAGTCAGGCGCATCACTTGAGCGAGAATTTGTAAATGTTGGGAGGTGCCAAATTCAATTTGAGACAAATCAAAAGTTTCTAAAAGTTTTAAGGCAAAAGCAATTAGTGTTCCGCCGGAACTCGGAGGAGGATTGGTTAGTAACTCGTAGCCGCGATAATGAATTTTCAAGGGTTTTCTGGCAATAACTCTATATTTTTTAAAATCCTCTAAGGTTAAATATCCGCCTGCTGATAAATCTTTGGCTAATTGATGGGCAATTTCTCCCTCGTAAAATGCTTTGATTCCAGATCGCGCTAATTCCGTTAGAGTATCGGCAAAATCTCTCATATAACAGATTTTTTCAGCAGTTAATAATTCTCCATCAGGCGCATAAATTTGACGAGATTCTGGATATCTAGTCAGGATCGGGTCGAGTAATTTAATCGTGAAACCAATAAAATTATTAATAATAAACCCATTCTTAGCACAGTCAATGGCAGGTTGCGCGACAACTTCAAAAGGCAATTTTCCTAATCTTTGCTGAACTTCCCAAACGCCTGCTAAGTTTCCTGGAGTAGCGATCGCACCCAGTCCGATATGAAAGGTTTGAATTGCTCCGCCAAAATTGATGTTAACGGGATAAAAATCAACTTCTTCTACTGGCTTTTTATAACGAGGAGTTTGACAAAAAAAATCAAATAAAATATTTCGATTATCTTGGGTATGAGCCAGTAAAAAACCACCACCAGCCGCAGAAGCAAGGGTAGGTTCTACGACAAAAGCTGTCAATACCGACGCGATCGCAGCATCAAACGCATTACCTCCCAAGGCAAACATTTCTTGTCCTGCTTCAACAGTTTTTTGATGTCCAGCAGCGATTACACCTCGATTTTTGGGCTTCATTAATTTTTCTCTTCTAGTAATATCAAAAATACTTAGGAGAATTTCAATTTTAATGCACATTAGCTAATCGTTTATATAGCAATTCTCATTTGACTGAGGTATATGACTTATCGTTTTAAGGCAGCTATGCTGCTATGCACGAGTGGTAGAGACGTTGCAGTGCAACGTCTCTACTCCCTTGTCCCCTTGTCTCCCCACACTCCCCTCTCTCCCCACACTTATTCATACGCTGATAAAATTATTGCAATTAACTCTCAACTGTGTTGACAAAAATTATTAATAAGGATATAGTAATTGTCATGTGTTCTCCTCTCAAGGATCGGCAGGCGGGACCGCTAGGAAACGGCAAGGGCGGCTCCCCTGTTTTTTTTTGACGCGATCGCGATGAGTGATTGGTGACTGGCGATGGGGGACGATAAACTATAAACTCAGGAAAAGTTTCGATCTACACAAGCAGCTAGTATGAGTGCCTCATCTCCATCGTTTCAGTCGAACGCACGAGTCAATTCTTCAGAGTACGATGTTATTGTCATAGGATCTGGGATTGGTGGATTAGTTACAGCAACCCAGCTTGCCTCTAAAGGCGCAAAAGTCTTAGTTTTAGAGCGTTATCTCATTCCTGGGGGAAGTGCTGGCTATTTTGAAAGAGAAGGCTATCGCTTCGATGTGGGAGCCTCAATGATATTTGGCTTCGGGACTAACGGCACTACTAATCTTCTCACCCGTGCCCTCAAAGCCGTCAATATGAGCCTAGAAACGATTCCCGATCGCGTACAGATACATTATCATCTTCCCAACGGATTAGAGCTAAAAGTTCATCGCGAATATGAGAAGTTTTTGCAAGAACTGACTTCCCATTTTCCCCACGAACAAGAGGGAATTCGCCGCTTCTACGACGAGTGTTGGAAAGTATTTAACTGTCTCAACGTGATGGAGTTGCTTTCTCTAGAAGAACCTGGGTATCTGATGCGCGTGTTCTTCGAGCATCCCTTCGCTTGTCTGGGATTAGTCAAATATTTGCCCCAAAATGCCGGAGATATTGCCCGTCGCTATATTAGTGACCCGCAACTGTTGAAATTTATTGATATGGAGTGCTATTGTTGGTCGGTCGTACCAGCAGAGCGAACGCCGATGATCAATGCGGGGATGGTCTTTTCTGACCGACATTACGGGGGAATTAACTATCCCAAAGGCGGCGTGGGTCAAATTGCTCAAAAATTGGTCGAAGGGTTGGTAAAAGCAGGCAGTGAAATTCAATATGGCGCAAGAGTCACGCAAATTCTTATTGAGAATGGCAGGGCAGTAGGCGTTAGATTAGCCAATGGGAAAGAATATCGGGCAAGGCGGATTGTTTCTAATGCGACTCGTTGGGACACCTTTGAGAAATTGGTTTCGCCCCAAGCAATACCGTCTTCCGAAAAACGATGGCAAAAACGCTATCAAAAGTCACCCAGTTTTTTGAGCTTGCATCTGGGAGTCAAAGCAGAGTTGTTGCCCCCTGGAACTGAATGCCATCATATTTTGCTAGAAGATTGGCAGAAAATGGAAGACGAACAGGGAACAATTTTTGTCTCGATTCCGACTCTACTCGATCCCGACTTGGCACCGCCAGATCATCACATCATCCATACCTTTACGCCAAGTTGGATGGAAGAATGGCAGGGACTTTCGCCAAAAGCCTATCAGCACAAAAAGGAAGCAGCAGCAGAGCGTATAATTGAGAGGCTTGAGAAAATTTTTCCTGGGTTAACTGCCCTCTTAGATTATCAGGAGGTGGGAACGCCACGCACTCATCGGCGTTTTTTGGGTCGGGACGACGGGACTTACGGGCCTATTCCGCGTCGCAAGTTAGCGGGTTTGTTGGGAATGCCCTTTAACCGGACTGCTATTGCTGGACTCTATTGCGTGGGAGATAGTACTTTTCCAGGACAGGGATTGAATGCTGTAGCATTTTCAGGATTTGCTTGCGGTCATCGGATAGCAGTGGATTTGGGACTTTAGTTAGTTTCTAGTAATTTAATTGTCAACCATTTTGTCGATTTCCGTGGTTTCACGCTTGGGATCGGTCAAAGAGAAATGGATGATTGAGTTATAAAAGAAAGGAATCTGGCGAATCCAGAAAGGAGGATTGGATCGAGCAATCTGATAACTTTGTCGTGGTTCAACAAAACGATTTTGCCACTAAAATGTCCTATTCTGTTGAGTCTAACCAGTTAGCTTATCAGCTTACCAACCTGATTCGCACGAGTTTAAATGCTCAAGCGATGTTATCGGGAATTGCTCGTGTAGTGGGGCAAACCTTGGAAGCAGATGTTTGTTCGGTTGTAAGGGGGACTAGCCCTAGGCCTCAAATACAAGTCGGTTTTTGGAATAGGGAGGATTCCTCTGAGATCCCCTTTGAGATAACAAGACAATTTTTTTCCCACCCTGTAGTTAGGGAGATTTTAGCCAAGACTGAGCCATTAGAGATTTCCGATCTCCAGACGGCTCAGGAGCAGTCTGCATCGAGTTGGCTTGAAGCCATGCCAGTAAGGGCACTGCTAGGCGCAGCAACATATTTTCAAGGCAATGCCAATGGAATAATTATGGTCGGATACTTTCACCCTCATCAATGGACGGCAACAGAACAAGAATTTCTACAAGTCGCTGCTGAAGTCAGCGCGATCGCGTGTTATATCGCTCAATTAGAAAAAGTCACTAAAGTTAATCCTAATAAAGAATCTATATTCAATACTGCGAAAACTTCCTCGTTTGAGGGGGGTCAGCTTTTCAAAAAATGGTATGAACTGACGCACCAGCAATTGGAACAGCAGCGACAATTAAATCAACTCAAAGACGAGATTATTACTGCCATTAGCGATCGCGCCAGAAATCCCCTAGCCAGCATGAAGTTGGCAATGGAGATGCTCAGTAGAGATCGCAGTCAACCCCTTCCGCCAGAGTCTCAAGCAAGATACTGGGATATTTTGCAGCAAGAATGGCAGCGATTAAACGATTTGATTAATAACATTGTTACGCTGAAAAAACTGGAATCTCACGAGGTTAGTTATAATCCTGAAAGTGTTACTCTCAAACCGTTAATTAGCGAATTAGCGCGATCGTTTCAAGAACAGTGGCAGGAAGATAAGCGCAAGCAATTAACCCTGGTCGTGGAAGAGACTGACTCGAAATCGCCAGTGACGCTGTATACCGATCCCCAGCACCTGAGAAATATTTTAAACGAACTGTTGATTAATGCTGGTAATTTTTCTTTGCCAGGAACGACGGTTTCCTTGCGCGTTACGGTAGAACAAGGCCAAGTGGCGATCGCACTAATTAATCTTGGTCGCGGGATCTCTCCTCAAGAACAAGCCTATATTTTTGAACCGTTTCGTCGGGGAGAAGGCGCGATCGAACAGTCAATTCCTGGTGTTGGATTAGGGTTGTCTTTAGTCAAAAAGTTAGTCGAGCTTCTCAATGGTACGATTGAGGTCGCCAGCAACCCCACTGACAATCCTGAAGCTTATGTTACCTCCTTTACCTTTACCCTACCTCAGCAGACTTAAATAATTCTCATGCTCGCTAGGAGTGGAACCTCTAAACCCTTACATTGGCAACGATCTCAATCTTCTCCCCTCGCGCGTCAGCTTGAGGTTTTTAGCGTAGTCACGCAATTCCTTGTTTACTTGGGATGGGATAGGTTAACCGGAAATCATTCCAATCAACGAAGACATCGCCGTGCTAAGTGGTTAGTCAGACAATTGCTCAATTTAGGGCCCACTTTTATCAAAATCGGACAATCTCTATCCACCCGTGCCGATCTTATTCCGCTAGAGTACGTACAGGAATTACAGCAGTTACAAGATCGGGTTCCGCCATTTGCAATCAATGAAGCAATTGCTGTCATAGAGTCCGAATTAGGTAAACCCATCGATATTTTATTTCAAGAATTTGAATCTGTCCCGCTAGCTTCGGCGAGTTTAGGACAAGTCCATAAAGCAAAACTTCATACGGGAGAAGAAATCGTCGTCAAAGTCCAGCGTCCTGGGTTGGAAGGATTATTCAACCTAGATTTTGAAGTTTTACACCAACTCGTAAGGGCAGGAAAACGTTATTTTCCTACTTTTAAAAAATACAATTTAGAAGCAATTTACGAAGAGTTTTTTGAAATTCTTTTTCGAGAAATTGATTATATTCATGAAGGCAAAAATGCCGATCGCTTTCGCGAAAACTTTAATAACTACTTTCGCATTC
>CAYTUO010000329.1:0-5359 GCA_964441015.1 uncultured Pleurocapsa sp. | reverse complement strand
TCCCAACAGAGATATTACTGCCTCTTCTTCATTTGGGATTGATGGGACAGTGGCTTTAACTATTCTAGAAGTCGATCCGGTTTCTGGATTAGCTAGACTCCCTTCGACAACAGTCGATCGCGCTTCCTTAATTGCTCAAGATGTCTGTGCGATTCGAGAAAATCAAATTGCTGGCGGTAGTTCTTTTGTCATCAAAGGAAAAGGCGGTTTACCTAACAATCCCAACGAACCTTTGTCTAATTTAACTGGGATAGTTGAATGGGCTAATCCTGTTGAAGATGGGGAAAATATAGAAGTAGAGGTGCAAGGTTTACGCCCAGAGCAAGATTCAAGTCGCACGATTCAAGAAGCGCAAGGTTGGATACAAAATCCCGATGGAACGATCGCACTTGTGGCCTCTTCACCAACCGTTACGCCGCAAAGTCCAAATTTTCAGCTTCCTGAGTGTTCTAGGGTTTCTCTAACAGAATAAAAATAGTCCCCTGGTTTGTATTTAATTAGGAGTTGAACCGATGTCTGATGAAGAATTAAAACAGCTTATTGCTTCTAACGCTAAAGCTATTGAAGCATTAACAGCTAGCATGACGGAGTTAAAACAAGAATGGCAAAAAGATAGACGAGGAATTTATGAATTATTAGCGCGTTTAACTCGTTCTCAAGCGGACTTTTACGAGACACAATCTGACTTTTATCGTCGCTTTGATGAGATAGATGAAAGGCAAGCTAGAATGCTTGAAATTTTAGATCGCTATCTTCCACCCGATCGCGATCGCTAATTGATAGTCATCTAAAATTTATCAGAAGAAAAATGAATAAATTTTCTATTTTTATTGCTGTTTTTTTAGGCTTTTATTTCGGTTTGACCAGCATAGGGAATACACAAGCAGCAATTAACCCAAAAATCAATGAAGTCAAAGAAGAAACACAAAATAATATCCAAAACTTAGAGCAACAAGCACAAAAACTTTATGAAAATGGTCAACTGACAGAAGCCATAAAAGTTTTAGAAGGTGCGATCGCACTTTATCCTTCTCAAAATAATTCAATCGCTCGATTATTTGCCTTGCGTAATTTAGCGCTTATTTATACTCAATTAAGCAATTTTGAAAAAGCTAACTCAATAATTAGCGATGTTATCAATCGTATTCAAGAGATCCAAACCAACCAACAAAATCAAAAATTATTAGCACAGTCTTTAGATGTAAAAGGAAAAATACAACTATCAAACGGACAAGCACAACAAGCATTAGAAACGTGGCAAAATGCTACTCAAATTTATCAAGAAATTGACGATACAACGGGAGCAACTCAAGCTCAAATTAATCAAATTCAAGCCTTAGAAACATTAGGATTATATGATCGCGCAGCTAAAACAATCGTTGCGATCAATAAAAATTTAGCATCAGAACCCGATACGCTCCTCAAAGCAAAAGCCTTACAAAGTTTGGGAAATGTTCTCTTGCAAGTGGGAGAAATAGAACAAGCGGAATCTGCTTTTAAAAAAGGTTTATCGATTGCCGAAAAATTTCAATCTCGCGAATTGTTAGCCGATATTTTGCTGAGTTTAGGCAATACAGCTAGATTAAAAAAAGATGATTCAACCGCTTTAGCTTGGTATCAAAAGACAATCGAAAAATCTCCTTCACCATCGGTTAAACTTCAAGCACAAGTCAATATTTTTAGCCTATTAATTCTACAAAAAAACTGGTCTGAGGCAGAAAAATTACTACCACAAATTGAGCAAAATTTCAAGCAAATTCCACCTAATCGAACGACGATTTATTCTAAAATAAACTTTGCTCTGGGCCTCATGAAAATGGGAGATAAGACATCTTATAATTCTCCCTCGCTTATTGGCGATCGCCTAGCAACAGCTATTCAGGAAGCTAAAAAATTAGGAGATAAGAGAGCAGAATCTTATGGGTTGGGAACGTTAGGAAAATTATACGAACAATCTCAGCGTTGGAAAGAAGCAAAAACCTTAACCGAAAAAGCCTTATCGATCGCGCAAGCAATGAATGCTGACGATCTCGCCTATCAATGGCAATGGCAGTTAGGACGCTTGCTGAAAGTTCAGAAGAAAAATGAAGAAGCGATCGCAGCTTATCGTCAATCTGTAACTACTCTACAATCAATTCGCAGAGACTTACTAGCCGCTAACCCAGAAATCCAATTTGAATTTAGAGAAAGTGTCGAACCTGTTTATCGCCAGTTAGTCGATCTCCTATTGCAACCTTCCTCTAATCAAGATAAAGAAACAAGTCAAGAAAAGCTTTTGCAAGCGCGAGAAGCGATCGAATCTCTGCAATTAGCCGAATTAGAAAACTTCTTTCGAGAAATCTGTTTAGTTGCCAAACAACCCATTGATCGCGTAGTCGATAATTCTAGTCCAGCAACTGCGATCATCTATCCGATTATCTTACCCAACCGCATAGAAATTATCCTCAAGTTACCCCAACAACCCTTACGCCGCTACACCACCTACATTCCTCAAGAAAAAGTTGAAAATACCTTAGCCAAGTTACGACAAGATCTCACTTTTGTTGCTACCCTCACAGATATTCAATCCCTATCCAATCAAACCTACAATTGGCTGTTACAACCGTTAGAAAAAGACTTGCAACAAAACAAAATTAAAACCCTGGTATTCGTGCTAGATGGAGCGCTACGCAATATTCCGATGGCGGTTCTTTATGACGGTCAACAGTATCTCGTGCAAAAATATAATATCGCGATCGCACCTGGTTTGCAGCTTATCGATCCCAAGCCATTGCAACGAGAAAATTTTAGAGCGATCGCAGGAGGATTGAGCGAAGCGCGTCTCGGTTTTCCTCCCCTACATTTTGTCAAAACCGAAGTCACCCAAGTTCAAAACTTAACCTCTGGAATTACTATTCTCGATCGCGATTTTACCCAATCGAACCTCAGCAACGAACTAACTGAAGTGCCTTTTCCCATCGTTCACCTGGCAACTCACGGGAAGTTTAGCTCGAAAGCAGAGGATACTTATATTGTGGCGTGGGACAAATTTATTCGAGCAAAAGAGTTCGATCACTTGCTACGCAGTCGAGAACCGGGTAAAAACAAAACAGCATTAGAATTGTTAGTCCTCAGTGCTTGCCAAACCGCCACCGGAGACAAACAAGCGGCTTTGGGATTAGCTGGAATTGCTGTGCGATCAGGCGCTAGAGCCGTGTTAGCGTCGCTCTGGGATATCGCAGATGATAGTACCGCACTGTTGATGAGTCAATTTTATCGCGAACTCGCCAATAAAAATGTCACCAAAGCTGAGGCACTTCGTAACGCTCAATTAAACCTCATGCAAAATCCTCAGTACGAGCATCCTAGTTATTGGGCACCTTATGTGTTAGTCGGGAATTGGCTGTAGCAGAATGGCACAATTGTTAAGCGCGATCGCCTGATTTGAGGTCAAACAGAGTTCATAATATAAATAATTTCTCCTCGCTCTAATTTTCTTTCTAAATCGAAGAGAAAACCGTGAATATATTCTTCTGTCCACTCCGCACCATACAAGCGCGTAAACATTCCCCGTGCTGGATCTTTTTCGGCGCGATAATCAAGGTAGCGCCGTTGAGCTTGTAAAATCTCTTCTAGTCGTTGATTTTCTTGGACGGGTTCTGCTTTTTCTACAAAATCTAGATACGCTTGCAAATAGTCTTTAAACGCTTCTAATACCGTTGTCTGGACAACTTCCGTCTCTTGAGGACGAGTCCACAAGAAAGCAGGAGAAAAGAAAGGTTTTGCCTCGTCTGGGAAATCTCCCCCCCAAGGTAAGTGCTGTTGATAGGCTCTAAAAATTGGTAGGATGGGTTCGGAATATTGCTGTTGATAAACCGCGTCGTGGAAGAGAGGCTGCATATCCAAAGCAATGAGATGTCCTCCTGGTAAGGTTACTAAGTCCGCCCCAAAAAAAGGTAAATCGTAGGTAGGATGGGGAAAAATGACGAAGTTGAGGACTTGTAGAGAAGCACCTCCTTGAACGTGGGCCGCTCGAATTTGCCGCAATTTGGGAGACTGAAAGGCATAGCTAGTGGTGACGACTTCTTCTTGTTTTTTCCCTTTTCCCATCGTGCCTTCTTTGCGCTCAAACCCTTCTGGAATGGGATAGGGAGATAGATCTAACCGTTCTTTTAATAGTGCGATCGCGTAATCTAAAAAAGGCTGATATAGAGACATGGGAGTTTGGATTTTAGATTTTAGATGAAAGGATTTTGCCTGGTTCCCATCTCTAAATTTAGTAAGCTGTCTAATTATTTCCTAATAGAGGGAACTGCTAAAGGGACAGCATCTTCAAACAAGAATTCATAGAGAAATCGCTCTGCCCATTCGTGTCCAAAATAACTACTAAATAAACCGGAGGCCGGATCGCGATCGGCACTGTATTGATCGTAATCTTTTTGAGCTTTAACAATACGCTGAATATCTTCTGGATCGGTTAGAGGGGTTGCTTGTTCTAAAAGTTGCCAATATAATCTGACATATTCTTGATAGGCGGGAAACAAGCGATTAACTACAGACTCAGCATCAGTTTTCGCAAACAGCAAATACTTAGAAAAATACTGATTAGCATCGTAAAACTTCATTTCTAAGTTTTGTGCCAGATCGTTGTATTTATCGCGAATGGGGCGTATGGGTTCGATATATTTTTCTAAATAGTCGCGATCGCTAAAAAGCGGTTGAAAATCTAAAACAACTAAAATTTTTTTCTGACCAAAAGATAAAAAATCGATTCCTAATAGTGGCAGATCGTAATGATGACTGGGATAAATAACGCTATTAAAAACTTGAGCCGTTTCTCCTGCTTCGATGTAAGTGTAGCGAATTTTTCGCAGTTCGGAACATTGATAGCACCAACTCTGAATCGTAGCTGGATTTTTGCCGCGATCGCTCACCTGATAATCTAATCCTGGTGGAATGGGGCGACTGTGTAGCTCGAAGCGATTAAAAATCTCTTTTTCTAAAAATTCACGAAACGGCTGAAACATAGACTGTAGCACGTATATTAAAGCTTCCCTCCGAGGATAGAAGATGCCAAGAATCCCCGTCTCATTTCTCATTAAGAAAGCAACAATTCGTAATGTTGGAGAATAAGGCTTTTCAAAGGAAAGTTGCTGCTGCTCGTTATTGTTACTTTATAGTTAATTAGTAAAATTGTCTCACTGAGCTTGATTTTATCTATTTGTTACAAAAAATGACGATTCTCAGAACAGCCGAAAACCGTTGGACAATCTCCTTCGTAGATTTAAATGAATGTTGCTCCGGTAAGTCATTTTAAAAAGACTAACCGCTCAACACAACTCAAGATTTCTATTCCGAATAGGAGAACTAACTATGTCTA
>CAYTUO010000328.1:0-5373 GCA_964441015.1 uncultured Pleurocapsa sp. | reverse complement strand
GGTCCAACTGCGGTCGCCCGACTGCTGACACCCAGCGTGGCTAAGGTATTGCCCAGCTATTTTCGCTGGATGGCTCCTATCTATGTTCCTTCCGTGACGCTTGCTCTGTTCGCTCCCGTTTGCAATCAGGTTGGAGTCAAAGTCGAAGAAGTCGAAGAAGCACCCGAATTGATTCCATTGTTGCCCTGGATATTTCGTGCCATAAAGATAGGGAAAAAGGCGTACAAAGTGTATAAAACTACTCGTCCTCTTAAGTCATAGGTGAGGAATGACTCACTCTAGGCTTGCCCTTTGCGACTTGAGGGAAGACAAACAATTTTCCTTCAAGATGGGCGATCGCTGACGACAGACTACTTTGCGTCTACGCCCTCCGATCTATCTCCTGATTTAGAGAGCTTGGGGGGCTGCGATCTAATTTTCCTTTCGTTTCATCAATATAAAAGGTAAAACCCCATGATTTTAGAAGATGATTTCTACTTAACAAACGAGCAACTCAATGGCGCTGCAAGCGAAGTCCGCAACCAGTGGGGAGCCGAGATTGACGACAAACTTGAAAATCTCTTAGAGCATCAAATCCTGACTGAAGAGGGCGGTATCGAGTCTACTGTGCGCCAGCGGGTGATTGTTCATTACAAACCAACTAAGTCGTTCGACGATTTCCATAATCAGTTCGAGGACTTGGAGGACTCGTACCGGAAACGCAGAGAAGAATTTGAATTCCAAGAATTCGACGAATTTGAAAGCATTGCAAATGAATCGATCGAGTCACTCTTGGAAGCGTTGCCAAACGCAGAGACAGGCGAACACTTAAGATTGGGAAATGCGGTCGTTGCCAACCTCACTCCTGCCGAAATTAAACAAATCGCCAGACGCAGTGATGTAGAACAAATAGAATTTGATACGCCCCTAAAGCTAGAACTTGATTTGAGCGCTGCTAGCGTCGGCGTGGTTGAAGCCAGAACCCAAGGATTAGTTAACACGGGCAAAGGCATAATCGTCGCCGTCCTAGATGGAGAAGTTGATATTAACCATCCTGACCTCAAAGGTCGTGTGGTTCATAAGCGGAACTACACCAACGAAGAATGGGGCAACCCGCATCCTCATGGAACCCATGTGGCGGGCATCATCGCGGGCAATGGCTCCAAGTACAAAGGCATAGCACCGGGGGCAGAAATCTGGAGCTATAAGATTTTTCCCACCCAACCCGGAGAATCGACCGAATCGAGGGGTGCCGATGCGATCGAGGATGTCGTGAAGGATATGCAGCAAGAGAAGCGATTGCGGATCGCCAACTGTAGTTGGGGATCGTTCAGCCAAACGCTTGATGGCAACAGCGTCGTTTCCGAAACCGCCGAACGAGCGACGAAACTCGGCTTAGTGTTAGTGAAAAGCGCGGGCAACGAAGGCACCAAAAGACCTGGCCCTGGAAGCCTTACCATTCCAGCAGATGCCAGAGGCGATGTGATTGTGGTGGGAGCGTCTAGCCGCGATAGTAAGAGCGTCATGCCTTTTAGCAGTCGGGGTCCAACGAGCGACGAGCGACCCAAGCCAGATATCCTGGCTCCTGGTGACTCGATTATGTCTGCAAAGCCGGGGGGCGGCTACGTCAGGCAGTCGGGAACCAGTATGGCATCGCCCCATATTGCGGGGATTGCTGCTCTAATTTTAGAGCGTTATCCAAAGCTCCAACCTTGGCAGGTCAAGAAAATTCTGATGCAATCTGCCAAAAAACTGGATTCTTCTGAATTCGATGAGAATGCCCAGGGAATGGGATTGGTGGATACCGTCAAAGCATTGCAGCTAGCAGAGCAACCGATCGCAGAGGCAGAGAAGGTCACTGCCATTCCATCGCTGAAAGAATGGACGCTGCGCGAACAGGTCAATATTGCCGTGCGAAACACGGGTGATGAAACAATGCAAGCGGTGAAAGCAACGCTGGTTGGACCTGACGGCATTAACCTGATTGGGCTTGACGGCAAGAAAGTGACGAGTGCTACACAAGACTATGGCACGTTGCGAGTCGGTGCAGAAGCAACCCGCGACTTTGGAATTGAAGTGCCTTCAACCTTCAAGGTGCCTCAATGCAAGCTGACTTTAAACCTCAATTTCACAACGCCAACGGGCAAGAAGAAGTCTCGCTCCTACAAGCTAACGCATCAAGTTCCCAGTCTTCAGCGCTAGAAGGTTGTGCGAGTAGAGCGAAAACTTAGTAAGGAGGTTCAAATTCAAGATGAACATTGATTTCACGACTATTGCACAAGGAACTGATAGTGGTTATCAAAGTGCCAGTCAAATGACGATCGACAACTCAGAGCGATGGAACAATTTTTGGCAACTGCACACCTGCAATACCGAGCCACCGCCTCCTGTGCCTCAAGTGGATTTTACCCGTTACAGCGTAGTCGCCGTTTTTGCTGGGGAGAAGCCGACTGGCGGTTACTCGGTTGAGATTCTGAGTGCCGAAACCAGTAGCTCCCAAACCACGGATCGACCGTCGCTCGTAATTACCGTTCAGTATCGCCAGCCCAGTGCTGGAGACTTTGTTACAGAGGCGCTGACCTATCCGTACCACATGATTAGGATTCCCAAAATCGACGGTCACAAGGTTGTCTTTAAACAAGTTTGACCAAGCACATCGTTCGCTCAACATCGCCGTTACCAGATCCCAATTGAGTACCCATTAACAACAGGAGAGAAAATCATGAAAGCACAGACAATCGAACAAGTTGAGTTTTTTTCAGAAGCAGAACTAGAGAGTCTAGAGTTTGTACCAGAGGAATTAGAAGCCATTGAAGCAGAGCGAGTTCCCGACTTGGACAGTATATCTTTTAAGGATATCGCCAAAGACCTGGAAGCTTGCTTCGAGGCTGAAGGATTAGAAAATTGGTCCAAAGTAAGAAGCTTCAGGTTGACAGGTAGGATTGCGGCAGCCGCTGTCACCAGGCAATATAAACCAGGCACAGTGGGTGCAGTAGTGCATAGCGCAGTGATGCCATTTGCTAAAATATTTGGAGACCTTGCTTCAGGAAATATAGGCAAGCATTATCGAGAGTCACATAATTGGTTAAAACTTCCAGCTACTCCCTCGAATCTCCAAAGATTTGCACAACATGAAACTGAATGGTGGAAAAAGCAACCAGGCTTCGCAGGAGTTGTTGGCAGTGCTATGAGCGCAGAGAGAAGAGCAAAAATCTTAACTTGTGTCAGTAAGAATCCAAACAACCCTAGCAGTTGTTCGATCATGTAGTGACTGTATTAAAAGAAATGCGATCGCTGATGTAGGACGGTTGATGAGCGTGCGATGTCTGTTCTCAAGAGTGCGATCGCCGCTTTCTTAGCGATAGTCTTAAAAATCAGGCGATCGCTCATGCAGGACGGTTGATAAGGGTGCGATGTCTGTTCGTCCAAGGCGATCGCCTAAACTTGTAGCAACTGTCTTAAAAGTAAGGCGATCACTCTTTTTATGATGGTTGATCAGGGTGCGATGTCTGTTCTCAAGAGTGCGATAGCGAAGCGCTGCCGCCTACGGCAGATCGCTAATTTTGTAGGTTGGGTTGAAGCACGAAACCCAACAAAACTAACACTTTCAAATGATTTCTGACCAAATTATCCGGTAAAATGATGATCTAGGTGTTAGGTTAGTCTTCGACACTGCTACACAGCACGCTTTCGCTCTATCCAACCTACAAATTCCGAAAAACATTTAGATGATGAAGAAAAAACGATGGCTGAACTCAAACTAATTTCAAAATATCCAGATTCACTCAGGCAAATCATTCAAAGTGCTTTATCAGAAAGATTATCTAGGATTGAAGCAGGGATTAAACGGACAGAAGAGCGCCTTCAGGAATTTGAAACTAAGTATCAATTATCGACGGGCGAATTTATCAGGCGCTTTAATAATGATGAATTACCCCATAGCTTTGACTTTGATGAATGGATAGGAGAATCTCGAATGTTGGCACATTTACGAGAGACAAAAGAAGCTATTGAGGAGGTTAAGTTTGTTAATTGAGGCATATTTTCAGCAGATTCATAATTTAATTGAATCCTCTGAAATTAGGGAATTATTTAATCTTGATTGTGAAAAAAGAGGACTCTATGAAGGTTTTATCCGAGGCAAGATTAACTTTAAACATAACTCCCTACTGCACTTACGGGAATTTGTCTATGTTGAAATCACTATAGACAGGAAAATGTATAGTTATCAATATGTGGATGCTAAGAATAATCTAATTTTTCGCTACGACAATACCGAACATCATCGAAAACTGAATCTTCCCAACTTTCCCCATCATAAACACGATGGAAGTGAGGATAATGTAGTTATCTCAGGCGCTCCTTTTTTAGATGATGTACTAAAGGAGATAGAAAGAATACAGAGATAAAAGTAATTTATTTGTAGCTTCAAGTGTTGCATGATATCCAACATTATCCTCATTCTCTTGAAACGTACAAATTATGGTTCAAACCCAACCAGTGCGATCTCGAAGAGATCCGCCGAAGGCGGTGCGCTAATTTTGTAGGGACTGTCTTAAGAGGAATGCGATCGCTCAAGTATGAAGGTTGATTAAGTGCGATGTCTGTTCTCGATAGTGCGAGCGCTAATTTTGTAGAGACTGTGTTGAAAGGAATGCGATCGCTCAGGGATGATGGTTGATCAGGGTGCGATGTTTGTTCGTCTGCGAGCGCTAATTTTGTAGCGACAGTCTTAAAAGTCATGCGATCGCTCATGGATGATGGTTGATAAGGGAGCGATGTCTGTTCTCAAGAGTGCGATCACTAATTTTGTAGAGACTGTCTATAAAGTAATGCGATCGCTCATGTAGGACGATTGATAAGGGTGCGATCGCCTGCTCTTCCAGGCTCTTGTAGAGACAGTCTTAAAAGTCGGGCGATCGCTCTTTTGATGAAGGTTGATCGGGGTGCGATCGCTTATGTAGGACGGTTGATAAGGGTGCGATGTTTTTTTTGTCCAAGTGCGATTGTTAATTTTGTCGAGACTGTGTTGAAAGGAATGCGATCGCTTTTGTATGAGGGTTGATGAGCGTGAGATGTCTGTTCTCAAGAGTGCGAGCGCTAATTTTGTAGAGACTGTCTTTAAAGTAAGGCGCTCGCTCATGTACGAAGATTGATATAGGGTATGATCGCCTGTTCTGACAAGCTCTTGTAGGGACTGTGTAAAAGGAATGCGCTCGCTCATGTACGAAGATTGATAAGGATGCGATCGCCTGTTCTGACAAGCTCTTGCCGATTCCCACAACACAAAACTAGAACCAGCGATTTCTCCTTAAATTCTCACAAAGTCAACACCCTAGGTGCGATCTCCGATCTTGTCGGAGGCGCGCAGCCGCAGATGGATCGGCGCAATGT
>CAYTUO010000327.1:0-5396 GCA_964441015.1 uncultured Pleurocapsa sp. | reverse complement strand
AGGTATCGACCCTGACTGCAAAAAGCTTTTATCTTCTTTTTCGGAGATGTCTATTTTATTAAAGTTCCTCGTCTTTCTCGGATTTACTATCAGGGAAAATTTTTTGATTATCCTCTCTCCCTATTTAATACTTTATCTAATTTGGGAGTTACAAAGAGTGCTTTAATTTTATGGAGTTATCTGAAAGCTAAATTCAAAGCAGTAGTCAACCGTCCTGATCCTCAAACCTTTGAAGAGTGGGTCACTCATTGCTTTGGTGAGCGTTTATATCGAACTTTTTTTAAGACATATACCGAAAAAGTTTGGGGCATTCCTTGTCATAAAATTGAAGCGGAATGGGCAAAACAAAGAATTAAAGGAATGTCTTTAAAATCAGCTTTAATCAATATTTTATTTGGCAGAAATAACACCAAGAGTATGATTAAAGAATTTGATTATCCTATCTTGGGTCCCGGTATGATGTGGGAGCGTTTCCAAGAAAAAGTCGAGCAGCAAGGGGGAAAGGTTCAATTAAATACCAGGGTAATTCGGTTAGAACGAGAAGATAATCGAATTATTCAAATTGTTATCCAAGAGGGAGAAGAGACTAGAGTAATTACTGGAGATTATTTTATTTCTAGTATGCCGATTACTACCTTAGTTCATCATCTCGATCCTCCCCCACCCAAAGAAGTTTTAGAAGCAGCGCGATCACTTTCCTACCGAGATTTTCTCATTGTTGCTCTCATTATCGATATGGATAATATCTTTCCTGATAATTGGATATACATCCATAGTCCTGATGTCAAAGTGGGACGCATTCAAAATTTTAAAAACTGGAGTCCAGCAATGGTACCAGATCCCAATAAAACTTGTTTGGGAATGGAGTATTTTTGCAATGAAAAAGATGCACTGTGGGAACTGTCTGACCAAGAATTAATCGAATTAGCTACCCAAGAAGTTGCCCAATTAGGTTTAGTGAAAGCTGCTGCTGTAGAAGATGGGACAGTCATTCGTCAACGCAAAGCTTATCCAGTTTACGATCGCGATTACTATCAACATCTGGAGGTGATTCGTCATTATCTCGACAAGTTTGAAAATCTCCAAACCATTGGACGTAATGGGATGCACCGCTACAATAACCAAGACCATTCCATGCTGACGGGATTGTTGGCGGCGAAAAATATTCTTGGTGAAAAGCACGATTTGTGGGATATCAATACGGAACGTTCCTACCACGAGGAGTTTACTAAAGAAGAATGGCAAGAACGAGAACGGCAAAAAGTAACTACTTAACGAATTTTTTCTTAGTGTTAGGGATTGCCCACAAAAATCAGATTAATATCTAACAAAAGATCTAGGTTTCTTATGAATGATATTCAAGTTACAATCGTTGTTTCTCCTAGAGAACGTTTCAGCTATACTCGCCAATCCTTAGAAAGTATTTATCAAAATACCGAAATACCCTTCAAACTGATTTATGTGGACGGGAATTCTCCCCCTGATATCAAGCTATATTTGCGAGAACAAGCGATCGCTAACAATTTTCAACTCATTCGCACCGATCATTATCTTATTCCCAACCGAGCGAGAAATCTTGCTTTAGCCCAAGTTGATACAAAATACGTTGTTTTTGTCGATAATGATGTCATTGTTAGTCCAGGTTGGTTAAGTGCCTTAATCCGATGTGCCGAAGAAACCGGTGCAACCGTCGTCGGGCCCTTGATGTGCCAGGAAGAACCCGTTCACGAAAAAGTACATTTTGCCGGGGGAGAAGCCCATACTTTTACCGATATCAAAGGTAGAACCCGGATGCGAGAAAAGATGTACAAGCAAGGTCATAAAGTTGCCCAAGTAAGAGCAAAACTACAACGCAGTGAAACAGAACTGTGCGAGTTTCATTGTATGTTGGTGCAGACGGCAATCTTCGATCGCGCCGGTTATTTTGACGAAGAGATGATGAATACAAAAGAACATCTCGACTTTTGCATGACAGTGAGACTCTTAGGAGAAACAGTTTATTTCGAGCCTGACAGCCTCATTACTTACGTTCCTGCCATTCCTCTCTCTTGGACAGACTGGGAATTTTATATGCTCAGATGGAGTGATGATTGGGAGTTAAAAAGTTTGAGTCATTTCCGCCAAAAATGGGGTTTAGCAGAAGACACCTATTTTACCCAAAAGCACAAAGCCTTGGGATGGAGACGTAGGAAAACACTGCTACAGCCTTTGGTCGATCAACTAACCCTTGGCTATCAGAATCGATTGTTACATAAAATCTTCATGTACGGATTGCTTGCTCCCTTAGATAAAGCCCTCAATCACTATCTAACCTCCCGCTATAGAAAACGTTGGCTATCTCAGCCAAAGAATACCCCTTCTGTTTCGTTCTCCCAAGCAATAGAACCCGTTCGCGTGTTGCGTTAAACATGACTTAGGAATAGTGAAAATCCTTTTAATCAACGATTACGGCACGGCAACTGGAGGGGCTGAACTGCAAATGTTGTCTTTGCGAGAAGATTTGTGTAAACGAGGACATGAAGTCTGTTTGTTTTCTAGTTTTGCCTCTTTGGTTTCGGGTAGCCCGTTGTTAGCTGATTATCATTGTTTTGGGACGAATACTCGGTTACAAGTTCTATCACAAACCTTTAATCTGTCTGCTTATTGGAAGCTCAAACGAATTTTGGCTGAATTTAGACCCGATGTGGTTCATGTCAGGATGTTTCTCTGGCAGCTATCTCCCTCGATCTTGCCTTTACTGCAAGACTTTCCCTGTCTCTATCAAACAGCCGTCTATAAAGCTATCTGTCCTGTCGGAACGAAAATATTACCGGATGGACGAGCTTGTGAGGTACGAGCGGGAAAAGCTTGTTTGGATTCTGGTTGTCTTACGCCTCAATCTTGGCTAGTCAATATGATTCAGCGATCGCTCTGGCAAAAATGGCGTACCGCTTTCGATCTAGTGGTTGCTCTGAGTCACTGCATGAAAGACAAGCTAGAAGCGGAAGGGATTACCCCCGTTCAAGTGGTTTACAATGGCGTTCCCGAACGTCCTCAGCGACCTCCCCTAACCCAACCTCCTACGGTTGCCTATGCTGGACGTTTAGCATTAGAGAAAGGAGTTAATGTTTTACTAGAAGCGTTTGCCCAAGTTGTTACTCAAGTTCCTCAAGCTAGGTTACTAATTGCTGGACAGGGAAGTGAGGAACCAAAATTACGCACATTAGCCGAAAAATTAGGGATTACTGCTCAAATAACCTGGCTAGGTCATCTCTCCCGTACAGAATTAGAAAATCGCTTTGATGCAGCCTGGGTGCAAGTCGTTCCGTCACTTTGGGATGAACCCTTTGGCAATGTCACAACAGAAGCAATGATGCGGGGAACGGCGGCGATCGCCAGTGCAGTTGGGGCGCAACCAGAAATTATCGAAGATAGGGTGACAGGAATCTTAGTTCCTCCAGGTGATAAGAAGGCGCTTGCGGTGGCGTTATCGCAAGTTTTACAAGATGTCTCTATAGCAGAGCAAATGGGAGAATCTGGTCGGCAAAGGGCTTTAACTCATTTTAGTGAAAATAGTCGCACGGAAAGCTTTTTAAAAATTTATCAGCAACTTTGTTCTTCCTAAGCAGTCGTTCGATCTCGAAAATTTATGTACCCTTATGCACAAACTAATCTTCAACTATATAGTCAACTTCATCGAGAGGGTTATTCAAATGAAGATCTTCAACTAATTGCCAAAGCCTACGCACTGGTTATCGATTTATTTACCGGACAATTCCGCTCTTCTGGTAAGACATTTATTGCTCATTTAGTTGGAACCGCCAGCATTCTCGTTAGCTTACACGCTTCTGTAAAAATTGTTGTTGCAGGTCTTTTACACGCCGCCTATACTCAAGGGGATTTTGGTGGGTTAAATCGGTCAGGTATCTCAAATACTAAAAGACAAAAAATAAGCTGTATAGTTGGCAAAGATATTGAAGAATATGTAGCTCGCTATACTCAGTTATCTTGGGATGACCATCAACTAAAGAAAATATCTAATCATCTAGAAACTATTGACTTCATCGATCGAGATGTTCTGTTAATTCGATTAGCCAATGAACTAGAAGAATATCTAGATGGTGGAATTCTCTACTGTGGTGAGACAAAAAAGCAAATGTATCAACATCATGGTATCGAGACAATCGTCAAAATAGCAGAAGCGCTAAATTATCCTGAGTTAGCAAAGGAAATTGCGCGATCGAGCCAGGAAACTTTGAACCTTAAAATTCCTCAAGAGCTATGTAATCCAACGGGTCAAATCTTTTCTAGCTTAATTGTGCCTAATTCTTGTCAAAGAACTTTTCTGGCTTGGTTTTATCGAATTTTAGTTCACAAGTTGGTCGAAAATAATTCATTATCCTACCTTCTTGATCGCCTGAGAGCAAAGTTGAGAAATGAGCCTAAAGTTTAAGGTTATTCATAGTGTTTTTTGGTCGGCTATTCAGGGATTAGGCAATCAAATTATTTCTTTAATTATCTTCTTCATTCTAGCTCGTCTATTAACCCCAGAAGAATTTGGTTTAGTAGCGATGGCCAATGCTTTTTTAGCGGTTATTCAAATATTTTTAGAACAAGGTATTGCTCAAGCACTAATTCAACGACAAGAACTGGAATCCGAGTATTTAGATACAGCTTTTTGGCTAACCCTGATAATTGGCACTATCATTACAGTTTTTGGGGTAACAACTGCTAGTCTAGCAGCACAATTTTTTCATCAACCTCAACTGACATTAATCATTCAGTGCCTATCTCTTCTTTGTATTATTAGTTCTTTAGGTCAAGTACAACAGGCTTTTTTAGAACGAAACTTTGCTTTCAAAGAGCTAGCTACTCGCGGTTTATTGGCAACTGTTATTAGTGGTATTATAGGCGTTATTTTTGCAGTTTATGGTTTTGGAGTTTGGAGTTTAGTTAGTCAACAAATTGTTCAAGCTATCATAGGAACTTTGGTGTTATGGAAAGCAAGTGATTGGCGACCAAGATGGCAGTTTTCGAGAAGATCTTTTCAAGATTTATCTAATTTTGGCATTAATATACTGGGGTTTAAAATCGTCAATTTTTTTAACGATAAAGTCAACGATTTTCTCATTGGTTACTTTTTTGGAGCAGTCACATTAGGTTACTACAGTCTAGCTACTCGCGTCTTAGCAACGATTACTCAAGTTATTGTCAAGACAAGTCAAGATATTGCCCTTCCTACTTTTTCTCGATTGCAACAAACACCCGAAAAATTATTACAAGCCTTCTATCAAGCAACTCAGTTAACTAGCCTATTAGCTTTACCAACCTTTTTAGGAACGATTACTTTAGCACCTGATTTAATTAGTGTTATTGGACAACAATGGCTGCCCGCTCTTCCTTTGATCCGAATTTTA
>CAYTUO010000326.1:0-5430 GCA_964441015.1 uncultured Pleurocapsa sp. | reverse complement strand
ATTTTTAATGACTGCTGTACCCATCCGTTCTTTAACTCGCTGAAAGGGTAAAACCAGATGAGCTAGATACAATGTTACTTTGGCAGACACAACGGCAATACCTGAGTAGGATTTTCCAGGGTCAAGACCTAGCACAATCTTTTGAACTTTGCGTGATGATGGTTCTGTAACTAGCACAACGTAATAGATTCCCGCATCTGACCATTTGCCAATCGCTTTGCCATCTCGAACCCAACGACGAGCGCGACTTGGTTTGGTTGGCATTGCTGGTGTGCCATCTGGATTTTGAACTGGTACTCGTAATTGCATGAGAGATAATCCACTTGCTGTGTTGTACGTCCCTATGACCCCCCTAAGTAAGCATTTCTGAGCTTGACCTCACGCCTTCAGCCAGAAGGCTTGTAGATTCTCCGAGCTAGGGAAACACTCTTGATGTACGTAACTTACTAAGGTTTGGTCTAGCCACTACTACGAAAACCTGGCTGTTTTCAAGCCCCGCCGCTTTTAGCGCGGGGTCAGTGACAATGCTTACACCCTAATGGTTTTATCTATTTTGACTGGTATAGCGTTTCTCTTGCTAGTGAGGTACATTCTCCTTCTGCTGACTAGTCGATCTTTTAGACTTCTATTACTGATGGGTTATTTAAGGGCAAGCTGTACTAGTAATGATAATTGTTCGCAAACCAATTCAATTTGATCGTGGCTTAAACCTGGATACATTGGCAAGGATAAAATTTGCTGGCATAACCTTTCTGCACTCGGAAAATCCCCCACTTGGTAACCTAAATATTGGCAGGCGGGTTGGAGATGACAAGGAAGCGGGTAATGAATCCCCGTTTGGATGCCACTTGCAGCCAGTTTGTCCTGAATTTGATTTCGATTTAAGGGAAAGGCTTCTTGCACTCCAATAACGTAGAGGTGGTAGACATGACCCCTATTGCTCTGATTTTCGATCGCTATTAGCCCTTGAGATTGTAGGGGTTGTAAAAGGCGATCGTACTCTTGGGCAGCTTGATTGCGTAGTTGATTCCACTCAGATAAATGGGGAAGTTTAACATTAAGGATGGCAGCCTGGATGGTATCGAGACGGCTGTTTTTGCCTAGATCGGTGTGATAGTATTTGCTAGAAGCTCCGTAATTGCGAAGGGTGCGAACTTTTTTGGCGATTTCTTCATCGCGAGTCACCAACATCCCTCCGTTGCCAAATGCCCCAAGATTTTTACTCGGATAAAAGCTGAAAGCGGCTGCTATTCCTAACGAACCCGCCGTATAGCCTTCCCGTTGTGCCAAATGTGCTTGGGCAGCATCTTCAAAAATAAGCAGATTATAGGTATTGGCAAAATCTAATAACTGGCTAGGGGAAACCATCTGTCCGTATAAATGAACAGGAAGAATGGCTTTGGTTTTGGCAGTAATTGCCTTAGCGGCCGAATTGAGATCGATGAGTGCAGTATGGCGATCGCAATCGACTAGGACAGGGGTAGCGCCGGTTTGAAGAACCCCTAAAATGGTGGCAATAAAGGTATTAGCAGGAACGATAACTTCATCGCCAACGCCGATACCGCAAGCTTGTAACCCCAGAGTGATCGCGTCGGTACCGGAAGCAACGCCTACCCCATCATTGACCCCACAAGCACCAGCAAAGGCCGTTTCAAACTCCGCTAAAGCTTGACCTAAGACAAAATCTCCTCGCTCAATAACGGACTGAATAGCTTGCTCTATCTCGGTTTGGAGGGGTTGGTGTTGCCAGAAAAGATCGACAAAAGGAACGGTTACGAGAGTCGGAGTCATAGGTCAGCGAAAGTCTGATTAGTGAGATTTACTACACTCTAGAGTTCCCTAGAAAACAGTGAAAATATCGCAAATATACTCAAGATTATCTAAAGTTCTGGACTAATATTGCGTTTTTGGCTCTAGGGCATCCCGAAGACCATCGCCAATGTAATTGATGCTTAGAACTGTTAAAAAAATAGCCAAACCTGGAAACAATGCCATATGAGGGGCCGATGTCAGATAATTTTGAGCATCATACAACATTCGTCCCCAAGTAGGAACATCAGGCGGAAATCCCAATCCCAAGAAACTCAGGGTAGATTCAGTAATGATGGCATTGCCAACTGCGAGGGTAGCAGCAACGATGATAACGCTGAGGACATTGGGAAAAAGATGAGTCCAAATTAACCGGCGCGGACGCGCTCCCAGAGCGGTTGCTGCCATGACAAATTCCATTTCTCGTAGCTTGAGGAAATTGGCTCGTACCAATCGCGCTACAGACATCCAGTTGAGTCCTCCAATGACGAAAACGACCAGGATAAAAATACCGACTTCAGGGCCGGCGATCGCGCGGATAGCATCTCGAAATAAATAAACGATTAATAACAGTAAGGGTAACTGAGGCAAAGATAAAAATAAATCTGTCAAACGCATCAACAAACTATCAATCGCGCCGCCATAAAAACCAGAAATTGCTCCGATAAACGTTCCTAAACAAGTTGCTACTAGCATCGCTGCTATGGCGACTGTCAGAGAAACGCGCCCCCCAAATAATACCCTAGCTAGCAGATCCTGGCCGAGATCGTTGGTTCCAAAAGGATGATTCCAACTTGGAGGGACAGATGATTGAGCAAAATCAATGCGATCGATAGGAATTTTGTAAATAAAAGGCCCGATAGTAATGGCAATAATCATAGCTGACAAGATAATTATTCCCAAGATTGCCATTCGATCCTGACGAAATCGTCTCCAAGCTTGTTTTTTATTAGTCATTAGTCCTGTAGTGCGAGCGTCGCGATCGCTAGTCGTAGTCCCAATTCCCAATCACCGTCTCACCAATAACTGAAAAAATCCCCCTAAAAATTCTAAAGCAAGAAGCTAGGGGGAAAGTATCTTATTAGTGATTTAGATTGGTCGAATCTGAAGTTTTATCTATCAGCGTTTAGAAGTAAATGGTTCCTCCCCATCTTGCATCTAATTTTGGTGCAACCAGCATATAACCAGCAACACTATACACATCGTCCTCAGTGAAATTTCTGAGTTCTGGGTAAAGATCGGGTCTAGTTACATTGGGATGCTCCTCAGACAAGTCACTTTCCCCATCATAGCTGGTAGGATGTTTTAGATAATCGACTAGGGCTAGCAGATTATCGCGGGGAGGTTCTGCACCTGCCAAATCCGCTACTCCCAAACTCACGTTATTATTGGTTTTCGTTTTGCCTTGGAGATGGCATTTCGTACAGTTAGCGTTAAATAAGCGCTGACCTTCAGTCACTTCTTTAGAACTTAGGACGACAGTTTCATCCGCCTCGTTTAAAATGATCGTGCGAGTGTTTTCATCCAATTCCAAGGCTGAGGCACTATCGATCTGAAATTGAAAGATGAAAAATACGGTTGCTATAACTGCCCAAATCAATCGCTTCACCATCGTTCTCCTCAAATGATTTAGTTTATTCATGGCACGGACTTAACTTAACTCCCATTCCAATCTTCGCTGTTGCAAGCTCAGAGGCACTTTTTCAAACGCTTTTACGCGCAGAAGTTTAATCTCTTGAAAACAGCGATCAAACCGCCAAATCCAGAGTCAGGATAATAACTTTTTCCTCTTAGTTTTTGAAGGCGATCGCTCAGACAAAATATGAGAAATAATTGCCTTAGCATCTTCCAACGCTAGATTAGTCTATTGATTGTTATAGGTAACTCCCAATTGGTCGCACAGGTGAAACACCGCTTCCACGGAGAGAGCCTATTTTGCAGTCAGATCGGCGAGCGATAGGTCTGCAAAGCCTATGACTTTAGCTGCGAAGATCCTGAATGGATATCATAAACTATCATGCCATTCAAGAGACACCTTTCCTCAGTGGGGTCAATCCAAAATCCAAAATCGATTGATTGGTGAGAAGGTGATTGGTGATCAGTGATCGGTGAGTGGGAAATTTTTTCTTATCTGCCTTCTGAGAACTGCCTTCTTGTACTAACCAAGACTGAGCCATCAATGCGTTATTGTTAAGTTTGAGGTGTTTTTAAGGTTCGATCCCTAATGGGTGCAATTCAAGCAATACGAGGAACGCGAGATATTCTGCCAGAAGAAGTCGCTTATTGGCAGCAAGTAGAAACTGTAGCGGCCGAAATTCTCAATCGCTCACTCTATCAAGAAATTCGCACGCCGATTTTTGAGCAAACTGAGTTATTTGAGAGAGGGATAGGCGAAGCGACTGATATTGTTGGAAAAGAGATGTATACGTTTCGCGATCGCGGCGATCGCTCCATTACGCTGCGGCCTGAAGGAACGGCGGGAGTTGTTCGCGCTTTTATCGAACACAATCTTTATGCGGCGGGAGGCGTTCAGCGCCTTTGGTACAAGGGGTCGATGTTTCGTTACGAACGTCCTCAAGCGGGTCGCCAGCGACAATTTCACCAAATTGGGGTAGAGGTTCTCGGAAGTGCCGATCCCAGGGCGGATGTTGAAGTTATTGCGATCGCGACCGATCTGTTGCAAACGCTAGGATTAAAAAACCTCAAACTCGATCTCAATTCTATAGGCAAAGGGGAAGACCGCGCCGCCTATCGAGAAGCTTTAGTCAACTACTTCACTCCCTACAAAGATGAGTTAGACCAAGACTCTCAAGAACGCCTGTATCGCAATCCTCTACGCATTTTAGACAGTAAGGACACGAGAACTCAAGAAATTGCTCAAAATGCTCCCACAATTATGGATTATCTCGGCGATGCATCTCAAAGGCACTTCGATCGCGTACAGCAGTTATTAAGGGATCTCAAGATTGACTATCACATCAACCACTGCTTGGTGCGGGGTTTGGATTACTATACCCATACGGCTTTTGAGATTCAATCTGACGATCTGGGGGCACAAGCTACTGTCTGCGGTGGCGGTCGTTATGATGGTTTGGTGAGAGAACTTGGAGGGCCCGATACTCCAGCCGTCGGTTGGGCAATTGGCATGGAACGTCTAGTTTTGTTGCTGCAACAGCTAGAGAAAGCTCCCACTCCAACCCCCGATCTCTATGTTGTCTCCAAGGGAGAAAAAGCAGAAGCTACTGCCTTAATCCTAGCCCAGAAGCTACGCAGTGCTGGCTTGAAGGTAGAGTTAGACTTGAGTGGCAGTGCCTTCGGCAAACAATTCAAACGAGCCGATCGCAGTGGGGCAGTGGCTGGTTTAGTCATAGGAGACTCAGAAGCCCAAAGCCAAACCGTGCAACTGAAATGGATGACAACCAAAGAGCAACAAGCGATCGCGATGGCAGAATTACTCAGTCAACTAGACAATTTAAAACAGGAAATTAAAAGGCACAAAAATTAGCGATCGCGCGTCAGGGTCAGTGACTGGTGATTGGTGATTGGTGATTGGTGATTGGTAATTAGTTCACTGATAACTGATAACTGATAACTGATAACTGATAACTGATAACTGATAAC
>CAYTUO010000325.1:0-5445 GCA_964441015.1 uncultured Pleurocapsa sp. | reverse complement strand
GGTTTTTCCGTCTGGTCGCAGATAGGATAGGTCTGAGGTTTTGCGGACTGCGGCTAAGCGTCGCGCGAAGCGATGGGCTAAGCTAATGGGCATGGGCATTAGTTCGGGGGTTTCGTTGCAGGCGAAGCCAAACATGATTCCTTGGTCTCCTGCTCCGATGCGATCTAATTCGTCTTCGCTGAGGTCTTCTCGCTGTTCTTGTGCGCTGGTTACGCCTTGGGCGATGTCGGGGGATTGTTCGTCTAGGGCAATGAGGACGGCACAGCTATTGGCACAAAAACCGTTGCTGGCATCAGTGTAGCCGATTTCGGCAATTTTTTGGCGCACTAGGTCTACGTAGTTGATGTGCGCTTGGCTGGTGATTTCTCCGGTCAGGAGGACTAAGCCGGTGTTGACGACAACTTCTGCGGCTACGCGACTGTGGTCATCGCGCGTTAGTAAGGTGTCTAGGATGGTGTCAGAGATCTGATCGCAGATTTTGTCGGGATGACCTTCAGTGACGGATTCTGATGTGAATAGATAGCGGCGAGACAATTTTCCTCAATCCTGTTTTACAATTTGGACAAATCAAGTTTTATGGTACCTTTGACAGGGAGTCCGGTTCCAAAACCAGAAATACTCACATGAAATTTAATAGTGGAAAGCAAGTGCGATCACAGCTTATCGGAACGAGCGAAAAGTTAGCGATCGCAGTTATCTACTTACTCCCTTCAATTGCTCTACCTACAGAAGTGTGAATTTAAACTCAATTATTCACTAATACCTCGTTTTTCCAGCGTAGAGTCTCGTCTAAGCGTCGGCTACTCAGTAGTTTTTGGATATGAGCAATTCGCTGGTATTTAGGCCCCTCAAATTCTTCAAGTGTTAATCCAACTTTTTGATAGGCAGCATAGAGTTCTGCTGCTCCCTTACGAGCATCCCATTGAGGTTGAAACTCTGGTAGGGTTTGGACAATTTTACTACAGTCAACCCGGTAGCAGCGCTTATCCGGCCCTGCATCCTTAGCATATTCAATCTGGCAGCCTGGAACCGTCTCTTTGACAATTTCGGCGATTTCTCGAATGCGATAGTTATCCTCGTTGCGTCCCACATTAAACGCTCGATTGTGTATTAACTCGCGAGGAGCCTCTAGCACAGCAATGAAAGCACGAGAGATATCTTCAATGTGGACGATAGGTCGCCAAGGAGTCCCATCGCTTTTGATATAAACCCGACCTGTGGTAAAAGCCCAAGCCACTAAGTTATTAAGAACTAGATCGAAGCGCAATCGAGGAGAAACCCCATAAGCTGTTGCATTGCGTAAAAAGGTAGGGCTGAAAGTATCATCTGCTAGTTGGGTAACATCTTGCTCTACCCGAACTTTGGAAATTCCGTAAGGCGTAACGGGATTAAATGAAGAATTTTCGTTGAGCCAATCTTCGCCCCCAGCACCGTAATTGCTACAGGAAGAGGAGAAAATAAAACGCTCGACCCCCATTTCCTTCCCTAACTTAGCTAGACGAACTGAAGCAAGGTAATTAATCTCATCGGTTAAATTGGGATTAAGATTGCCCAGAGGATCGTTGGAAAGTCCAGCTAAGTGAAGTATTGCCTTAAATCCCTCTAAGTCAGATGCCTCAACATCACGAATATCTTTTTTCAATTCTGGAATTTCCGCGATTCCTTGGCCAAAAGTACTTTGCTCGTATAAATCGCTGTCTAACCCAACAAGTTCATACCCTTTGGCTACTAGCATAGGCACTAGAATCGTACCGATATAACCCTTGTGCCCAGTTACTAATACTCTCATCTTCTTTTTCTCCTTCCTCCCAAGTTTTCCAAGGTGCATTGCCGCTTTCCCAAAGAGTTTCTAAACGTCGCTTGTCGCGCACAGTGTCCATGCACTGCCAAAAACCAGTATATTTATAAGCCATCAGTTGACCATCTTGTGCCAGTCGCTCTAATGGCTCTTTTTCCCACTGGGTATCGTCCCCGGTAATGTAATCGTATACACCAGGCTCTAAAACAAAGAAAGCTCCGTTGATCCAACCTTCTCGCGTCTGGGGCTTTTCGGAGAATTCGACGATTTGGTCGCCGTCTAATTCTAAATGACCGAAACGCGCTGGCGGACGTACCGCAGTTAAGGTAGCTAATTTACCATGAGAACGATGGAAAGCTAGTAAGTCTTGTAAATTTAAATCGGAAACGCCATCACCCCAAGTCAGCATAAAGGTTTCGTTGCCCATGTAGGGAATCAAACGCTTGATGCGACCACCAGTATTGGTATATAGTCCGGTGTCGATTAACTCGACGTTCCAATCCGGTTTGTAGCCGCCATGCATTTTGACTTCCCCGCTACGCAAGTTAACGGCGAGGTTGCTGTTGAGAGAGCAGTAGTCTACCATGTATTTCTTGATGACTTCTGCTTTATAGCCCAGGGCAATAACAAAATCCTTGAAGCTATAGTGAGCATAATGCATCATAATGTGCCAGAGGATCGGTTTTCCGCCGATCTCTACCATCGGCTTTGGTTTTTCTACTGTCTCTTCGGAAAGGCGAGTACCAAGACCACCTGCGAGAATTCCTACTTTCATATTCGTTCCTTTGTATCAAACAAATCAACTACTTAAGGGGATGCTTTTAAGCCAAGAAGAGCGATCACTGCTAACCTCATTAGACATTAACCACAAACCTTGTTTTCGCCAGTATTGCTCTAGCAAAAATTGCTCAAGCCGTTCGTAAGAAATAACTTTTTGCTGAACCATCATCTCTCCTAACTTACAATTGTTAGATTTTTGCAAATCTAGTAACTTGTTCAATTTGTTTTGAGAAATAACATGGTTTTGAACCAAAAGTTCGCCCAATTTTATTTTTTGATTTTGCAGATGATATTCTAGTTCGGCAGGAGAAATATCTCCTCGTTCGACTAAAATTTCCCCTAATCTTTTCTTTTTTAGATGTTGCTCTTCTAAAGCTATTGACAAGGTAGTTTCAGAAACTAAACTCTGTCGCAATAAAATTTCACCTATTTTAGGTGGTTTTAAACTAACTTCTAAAAAATCAAATTCAGGCTCTATAAAATTTCGATTGTTAACAACAGAATACAGATTCTTGATTACTTCTTTTGATAACTGAGGACTTGGTTGCGTTAGCAGTTGCTGCAAAGCTAACCACATAAAAGGTGGGATAGTTTTACCATAGCGTCGCCAGAGTCGGCGTGGCTCTTGAATCAACCGATATAACCATTCCAATCCTGATTCTCGAATATATTGAGGAGCCCTCTTGTGGAGTCCTGCATATAGGGGAAAAACTGCACCTAAACCGAGCATTACTGCCTGAATTTTATTTCGATGCTCAATCATCCAATATTCTTGTTTGGGGCATCCCAAGCAAACGAATACCAACCCAGCACCACTTCGATTAATTTTTTCAATTAGCTCTCTATCTTCAGCTTGAGAGATTTCAGAGAGAGATTTAAAGGGTAAAGGTTCCATTCCTGCGATGCGGAGGTCAGGGTATTCACGTTCCAATCTTTGCCTCATTCGGACGAGAACTTCTTGCTGAGAGCCTAAGAAAAAAACACTGACCTTACAGAGTGGACTTAGCTGACACAAACGGAGAAAAACATCCATCCCAGCAACGCGATCTTGCCCATACATCCCCATTTGTCTGAGCATCCAAACTAAAGGCATACCGTCGGGAGCAACTAAATCGGCCGTTTCTAATACTGAGGCAAACTTTTGATTCCAATACGCCTCCATGATCATGTGAACGTTTGCCAAACAGACAACTCTACTCTCACGCGCTCTTGCCCACTTTAAAAGCAAAAAAATCTGCTCGTCAAAGCGTAAGGCGGTAACTGGAAAATTCAGCACATATTTTGTAGGAAAGAAAGGTTGAACGAGCATGGGTCTTAAATTTAATTCAACTTTTCAGGTTAAAGATTTTTTGTTTGATAAGTTAGTAACTTATGAATAGAATTAGGAAGCTTTTGTGAAGATAAAGACTTGCTTTCAGCTAATTTTTTTTGTTCTATCTGAATTTAAGTTAAGCTTAGTAAGCCCCTTTGCCAAGTAAAACAACTCCAATAGTTCTCAAAATTAACTTGAGATCGTACAAAAGAGACCATTTATGCTGATAGTCAAGATCCATTCTGACAACATCTTCAAATTGTTTGATATTAGAGCGACCATAAACTTGCCATTCACCAGTAATTCCAGGCCTTACTAGCAATCTTTTGTAATGCTCCCTTTTATAGTTTTTGACTTCGTTTGGTGTTGGCGGACGGGTTCCAACTAAACTCATTTCTCCTTTCAAAACGTTCCAAAATTGAGGAAATTCATCTAAGCTAGTACGACGCAAAAACCTACCAACACGAGTAATACGCGGGTCCTTTTGATTTTTAAAGATATACCCCTCAACTTCATTATTGACTAAATGCTGTTGTTGCTCTGCTCCTACGAACATAGTGCGAAATTTCCAAATACGAAAAGGTTTTCCTTTGAGTCCGCAGCGTATTTGAGAATAAAAAATCGGACCTGGACTATCGATTTTTATCGCTAAAGCTAGAGTAAGAAAAAGCGCGGCTGTCAATACTAAACCTATTAATGCTCCGAATAGATCAATTAAACGCTTAATTTGACTGGATACGGAATCATGGATCTCTTCCTGAAAAAAAATATCTTGGAAATAGCTTTCTGGCTCAGTCTCAGAAAAAATATTAGCCCAATCTGGCCAGATATCCCCGATAAACCGAAGTTCATCTATTGAGAGAGCCTTGGCAGCCTGCTCAGCTTTTTGAGGGTGTACGCCGACTTTAATCAGTTGTTCTTGGTAGCATTGTTTTAATCTGAGCAAGTCCATCGTTGATTCCTCCTTTTTTTTGGTGCATTGATTAGCACATCTCCTACAGTTTCAATTAAAAAATTGAGTCAATCTTGGCAAAAAAATTCTATTTTTTGCCAAGATTGACTGAACATCAATCAAAAAAATACCTTTGATTCAAGCTAAATATATAAGCTTTTAAACAGAATAAAGCCTTTATCTAGAGTACTTAAAAACCATTATTTTATTTAATGACCGTACAGCCAGATTTAATATTACTTTTTTTATTTGTAATTTTTTAGAAAAATTTTTAACTTAAGTTTTATCTTCTAATTTTTTAGAAATTAACCTACTAAAAAATCTACTCTCAATAGAGTAGATCGTCAATTACTTCATTATTAATATAAGTTTATATATAACAGGTAATTACAGTTTTTCTATTCACTGATCAAATACTTTGCCTATCAGAAGATACTTTTACCCTAGCTTCCAGAACTACGTGAGTGCACTCATGGTGTCTTCTCTGGTAATTCACAGCAGATAATTTGCTGGATAGAATAGCTATTTAGTTAGCTTTCGAGCATCACTTATCTATCAAGTTGCTACTTAAATATAGCCTATGACTCTCGCGATGTCAAAAAT
>CAYTUO010000324.1:0-5449 GCA_964441015.1 uncultured Pleurocapsa sp. | reverse complement strand
GAAGATTTTTCCGCACAATTCCTATTTCTCTTCTGCCTAGAGTCCCAGAAGAGCGATAACGCTTTGATCTCGACATTCGATTACAGAGACTTAACTTGGTTTAAGAATATCCAATTGTGGACACCTTCTCAGTAACCATCTAAATAACCCCAATCGAAGATAAAATCGTTAGAAGTCATTCGCCATCATTTGACGTTCCATGACCACCTCTCCAGACGCTACACCGACACCAGAAATAGGCTCATCTCAATTTCCTCATACCGATTATCGTAAGCTGGATCGAGAAAAGTTGTCCCCGATGCACCAGCATTACGTTGAAGTCAAAGAACAGTATCCCAATGCCTTGTTACTGTATCGGGTAGGGGACTTTTTTGAGTGCTTTTTTCAAGATGCGGTGATTATCTCTAGAGAACTAGAATTAGCTCAGACCAGTAAATATGGCGGTCAAGAAATCGGACGAGTGGCGATGACAGGAGTTCCCCATCATGCCTTAGATCGCTACGCTAGGTTATTAATAGAAAAAGGCTATGCGGTTGCTATCTGCGATCAAGTAGAAGATTCTGCGGAAGCGGCGGCCCAAAAGCGTATGGTTGAAAGACAGGTGACGAAATTACTCACCCCTGGTACTTTAACCGATGAGGGAATGCTTCATGCCCGTCGCAATAATTTTCTGGCGGCGGTAGTTATTGCGGGAGAACATTGGGGATTGGCCTATGCAGATATTTCTACAGGGGAGTTTTTTACGACACAATCGAGCGATTTATCGTCTCTTTCCTCAGAATTACTGCGTCTACAGCCATCAGAGATACTTATCCCTACAAATGCTCCCGATCTCAAATCCATCTTACGTCCAGGGGAGCGATCGGAACATCTTGCGGATGATTTGCCAGATTGTTTTTGTTATTCGCTGCGATCGCAAACTCCCTTCACCCTAGCAGAAGCTAAATCGAGACTGATAGAAACCTTCAGAGTGCGTTCCCTCGAAGGACTCGGATGCGAACACCTTCCCCTAGCAATTCGGTCGGCGGGCGGATTATTAGAATATATTGAAGATACTCAAAAAGCTAATCAAGTTCCCCTACAACCGCTACGCACCTATAGCATTGCCGATTATCTTATCCTCGATTATCAAACTCGTCGCAATTTAGAAATTACCCAAACGGTAAGAGATGGAAGCTTTCACGGTTCTCTTTTGTGGGCCTTAGATCGCACTTGTACAGCGATGGGAGGAAGGGCGTTACGCCGTTGGTTATTGCAACCCTTATTAGATCCTAAAGGCATTCGCGCCCGACAAGATACCATTCAAGAGTTAAAAGAAAACACCTCTCTTCGCCAAGATTTACGACAGTTATTACGCAATATTTACGATATAGAAAGAATTACAGGTCGCGTTGGTTCGGGAAGTGCAAATGCGCGAGATTTATTAGCTTTAGCTGATTCTTTAGTACGATTAACCGATTTAGCAGACTTGGCAAGTTATGGCACTTCTCCTTATCTAAAAGCTTTACAACGAGTTCCACCCGAATTGGAACAATTAGGAAAAAATGTGATTGCCCATTTGGTAGAATCTCCTCCGCTTCACCTAAAAGAAGGTGGCATTATTCGAGATGGGGTTAATGCTCAATTAGATGAGATGCGTCGCCTGGCTAAAGAAGATTATGAATGGATAACTAATTTAGAAGTTATTGAGAAACAAAGAACGGGAATTTCTAATTTAAAGGTTGCTTATAATAAAACCTTTGGTTACTATATTAGTCTGCCTCGCAGCAAAGCAGATAAAGCGCCCAATGATTATATTCGCAAACAAACTTTAACTAATGAAGAGCGATATATTACACCAGAATTAAAGGAAAGAGAAACCAGAATTTTAACCGCAAAAGATGATTTAAATAAATTAGAATATGAAGTTTTTGCTCAATTGCGATCGCAAGTAGCAGAAAAAGCACAAGAAATTCGCAATATTGCTAAAGCTGTAGCGGCAATTGATGTTTTAGCAGGATTAGCAGAAGTCGCGGTTTATCAAGGTTATTATCGTCCAGAAATTGAAGAAGGAAGATCGATAGAAATTATTGATGGCAGACATCCAGTTGTCGAACAATCCCTTCCTGTCGGCTTTTTTGTTCCTAATTCAACGCAGATGGGGAATAGAGAATTGGGAAATGGACAAGATTCTTCTGATCCCGATTTAATCATTTTAACGGGGCCTAATGCGAGTGGAAAAAGTTGTTATTTGCGGCAGGTAGGATTGATTCAATTAATGGCACAAACGGGGAGTTTTGTATCAGCTAAATCGGCAAAATTAGGAATTTGCGATCGCATTTTTACTCGCGTCGGTGCAGTGGACGATCTCGCGACGGGACAATCAACCTTTATGGTAGAAATGAATGAAACTGCAAATATTCTCAATCATGCAACACCTAAATCTTTAGTTCTTTTAGATGAAATTGGACGCGGAACGGCTACCTTTGATGGGTTATCAATTGCTTGGGCAGTGGCAGAATATCTAGCAACAGAAATTCAAGCTAGAACTATTTTTGCTACCCATTATCACGAACTCAATGAACTGGCATCGATTCTTTCTAATGTGGCAAATTATCAAGTAACCGTTAAAGAAATGCCCAATGAAATTATCTTTTTACACCAAGTTCATCCAGGGGGCGCAGATAAATCCTATGGCATAGAAGCAGGACGTTTAGCGGGTTTACCTGCATCAGTAATTAATCGTGCCAAACAAGTTATGGCACAAATTGAAAAGCACAGTAAGATTGCTTTGGGATTGCGTCAGGGAATTCAGAAAGTTCAGCCTGTTAAATCGGTGAAAAATAATGGTCAGGCGATTGAACAATTAGATATTTTTGGCGATTAACTATTTTCCTGTATGATTTTGCAAGACAAGATTGAGACACTTCCCTACACCGAATTTTTAGAAAAAGAACTGAAATTACCAGCTAGAGATGAGAATGCGCCGCTAGTTATCGATCTTTTCGCTGGCTGTGGAGGACTTGCTTTAGGTTTTGAGGCGGTGGGTTTTAAAACTATAGGCTATGAAATGTTAGAAGATGCTTGCTTAACCTACAAACATAATCTGCGTACCCAGTGCAATCAGGTTATACTTACTCGCGCTCCTAAATTGCTAGAGGGTGCCTCAGTAATTATTGGTGCTCCCCCATGTCAACCTTTCAGCGTTGGAGGCTATCAGAGTGGTCTTAGAGATAGTAGAGATGGCTTTCCTATCTTTCTTGATGCAATAAAAAGCTACAAGCCCGACCTAGCGTTATTTGAAAACGTTAGAGGTCTACTTTATCGCAACAAATTATACTTTGAAGAAATAGTTTCGATATTAAGAGAACTAGGTTATATAGTCGAATGGGATATTTTGAATGCTGCAAACTATGGTGTACCTCAACGAAGAGAAAGATTAGTGTGCATTGCACATAAAGGAGGATGGAAATTCCCAGAGAAAACACACTTAAATTCCCCTTATACAGTTGGTGAAGCATTAGGAGAATTAGCTTTTTCAGTACCTTCTAATGCTAAATTTCTTACTCCTAATATGGATACCTATATTGCTAGATACGAAGCTGCATCGAAATGTATTAAACCTCGCGATCTTCACTTAGATTTACCTTCGAGAACCGTAACTTGTCGAAATTTAAGTGCCCCGACTGGTGATATGTTGCGTTTGCGTTTATCCGACGGACGTAGAAGAAGATTAACAGTTCGTGAGGGTGCCCGCCTACAAAGTTTTCCTGATTGGTATGAATTCAAGGGGACAGAAGAAAGTCAATTTAATCAAATTGGTAATGCAGTACCGCCAATTATGGGTAAAGCCATAGCAGAATCGGTAAAGGTGTATTTAAAAGGTAATTTGAACAATTATAACAAGACAAATTATTCAATTAAACCCGTTCAGCTAACATTAGAATTGTTATTAAAAATGCCAAGCAATCAACCGAAAAAAAGCAGAAATCTATCTCCACGGATAGCTCAAAAAAAGTATATAGAACCGAAGATAGATGAAGCTTTACATATTCTTAAAGCAATTGGAATTCCTGTAGATGGGATGACACCTCGAAGAAAAGATCGTCTAGCTCGAGCCCTTTTAGCTGTCGCAAATATTAAGCCTGATAATAATTGGAGTGAGGCAGCTTGCTGGAAAGGTGAAGGTTCATGGTCGCTAACTTCAAGAGGAATTATTGACTTTTGGAACGCTAATTATTTACACGTTCTAGGTAAACAATTATCTAGTGGTTCTTACGATGATGTTCGTAGGGAAGAGTTGGCAATTTTAGTACCCAGTGGACTTGTTTTAAGGAGTGTAGCAAATCCCAATGCTAATACAAATGACCCAACACGGAGCTATGCAATTAATGAAGCAGCCGTAAAAGTACTCGGTACATTTGAAACACCAGAATGGGAAAAAAGCATTGAAGAATTTAGAAAAGAATTTGGTGTCTTATCGAGTCGTTTAGAGAGAGTCCGCCAGCAAGAAAAGATTTCTGTAACTCTACCTGATGGTACTTATATAGAGCTAAGTCAGGGAGCACATAATTTAATACAAAAGGCAATAATTGATGAATTTTTAACTCGCTATACATCGAAACCTGATGTACTCTATTTAGGGGATACCTCCAAGAAAATTTTGATTAGAAAAGATGAAAAGCTCAGAGAGTTAGGCTTGCCAGAAATAGAGCATGACCTACTTCCTGATATTATTGCCTATGATTCAGCTAACAATTGGTTATTTTTCATTGAAGCTGTCTACTCTTCTAATCCAGTTTCTAAGATTCGTCACTTAAATTTAGAAGAATTAACTAAAAATTGTAAGCCTGACCCAGTGTTTGTGAGTGCATTTTTAGATAGAAAATCATTTCGTGAGTGGGTATTGGATATTAGTTGGGAAACAGAAGTTTGGTTGGTAGAGTCCCCTGACCATTTAATTCACTTCGACGGAAACAAGTTTTTTGGTTCTTACAGAGAGAGGCAAAGCACACCATAAACGGATTTCTCTGCGCTAGCCTAGTAGAAGAGGTAAATCGTTCGCTCATAGTAATTGTTTCGATTGAATTCTCAATTGGTTCGACTGTGTTGCCTAAAAAATACGCTACTGTTATTCGTACAAGTCTATTAGCTTCTCTACTGGGTTTATTCACTGCCTGTAGCGGGACAAGCATGGAAGGTTTTTTTGCTGCCGATCCGAAATTAAAATCTACTCCCAGTCCTTCTCCGGTTACTCCCACCAATCCCATACAAACGACATTACCAGATGAGTTTCCTGCTGAGATTCCGCGCTATCCACAAGCAGAATTACTCAGTAGCGAACCTGGAAAAACGCGCTGGCAATCTTCCGATCCGGGTAATGCGATCGCGACTTTTTATCAACAACAGTTTCAAGCTAATAATTGGGAGATTGTTACGCCTTTCTCTTCAGAGACTGGTAATGTAGAGA
>CAYTUO010000323.1:0-5466 GCA_964441015.1 uncultured Pleurocapsa sp. | reverse complement strand
CATTGCATGACAAAATTAAACTGTCACGGGTGACCCTTAATCAAAACAAGGCATTGCTCAATAATGTCTCCTAAAACCTTTATTCTTGGCAATTTGGCAATTTTGGCTATTGGGGGGATCGGTGGTGAAGCTATTGCTAATCCCGAACCTAATCCTACGAGTGTTTCGACTTTCCCTAGATGGTCGTCCGAGCAAACAACTAAACTGATCGCCACTCCCCGATGGTCAGATATCAGAGAAAATAATTCTGGGAAATTTCCGCAATGGCTGACTCCGAGGGAAACTGATTCTTCTTTTATTCCTCAATGGTCTAACGCATCAAGCGATCGCGCCCTGACAATGCTCCAATGGTTCGAGTTTTCAGAATCGTCTAAGCCATCATTTCCCGTCAATCGAGAGTCATCCGTCGTTTTTGAAATTTATCAACTCCCTCACATTTTTCCCAGTCTAGCTAGTCCTAAACCCCATCGAGACGCGATCGCGCAAAAATCGCCAGCAGAAACGACTATCCCAACTTCTATCGCTGAGTCAGCGCCATCCGATAGAGAACCCACATCCAACGAAAATGGCTCCGCAACCGAAGAATCTACAAGCGATCGCGCCAGTGAGTTTGATAGCCCTGTAGCACATTTTTCCCCAACGCAGCCAACGGGAGAGTATTTAGGTCAAGGAGAAGTCAGTTTTAACGTCTACAATCGTCTGTTTTTCCCGCCTGACTATATCGAGAGTCCGACATTTGACAGTGATACTGGAGCCTATCCTAACCTTGGTTTAAGTTGGGGTATTACCGATAATCTGCAACTTAGTTTTGAATTTCATCAAATTGATAGCGGTACTCCAGGCCGTCAAGGAGAGTTTGAAGCAACTCGCAACCCTGGCGATGACGATTACGCCTTAGAAATCAAACAAAAACTCTGGGAAAACCCCACCCAAACGCTGAATCTAAGCGGCGTACTCTCTCTTTCCTGGGGTGATCGCGATTTTCGCTTTACTAGAGCCAAACAAACTTTTGAGAGAAATAATTCCAGTATCGTACCCGTCCTTCAGTTTCCGTTTACTGCTTCTGTAGGCGATCGCTGGCGCTTCACTGTCTCTCCCACCGTAGCCTTCTTTGATGATGAAAGTGCAGTTTTTTACCATCGCCTTCCTATCGACGATCCCGGTTCTTTCGGAACGACTTTCGGCTTTGCGGGAGCGATTTCTTTTCAGGTAACTCCTCAATTCGTTTTGTGGGGAGATGTCTTCTTTCCCTTAGTCGGCAATAATAGCATCAGCCGCGAGTCTGGCAAGCCGGATACAGCCATCGGGTTTAATGCTGGCTTGCGTTACCTAATTAATCCTCGTTTAGCATTTGATATCTTTGCTTCTAATACCCAAGGCAATAAGGGGCCTCTAGCTTTAACCGCAGATAGAGACTTGCTGGCTGTGGGTGCGGGAGTCGTCTTTATGCCCGATTTCATTGGGGCTAACCGCCGTCATGCTGCTAGCTTTGGAAAATTGGAGTCGGAAGAAAGTCCTTTAACAACCGATGGATTAGGATTTCTCGATGGCGGAACGCTCAATGGCGGACAGTTTCAATTCCTCTTACAAGCAGGTGTACCAGGAATTTCTACCGCTTTACGCTATGGCTTTCTCAAAGATTTTGAAGGCGGAATCTATTTAGATTATACTTTCGGCGATGTGGACGAGTCAGAACAGGGGTTCAGCGCCAAAATTCGCTTTCTCAATCAGACAGAAGGCGCTCCCCTCACTGCTAGTCTGGCTTTCACCCTCAGCCAAACTAACAAGACTTTCATTAATTTCTTCAAAAACGATCGCGATGAATTTAGAGAGCGCGGGTTGGAGAAAAATGTCCCGTTGCTCTTTAATCAAGACAGCCTAGACACGGGACAACTGAATATCGTTACAGTTTCTTTACCGCTAAATTATCAGTTTGATAACGGAATAGCTCTCTGGCTAACGCCTACCTGGGGCTACGTCCAGCGTATGGGAACGGAAATTGCAGGGTTTAATGCAGGCGGCGCTTTTCCTATCTCTCGCGATGTTAGTCTAATCGGCGAAATTGGGGCAAATTTTGTCGGCGATGGCAATGCTTTTATTGGCGATAGTCGGGACAATGCGATTCCTTGGACGTTTGCCGTGCGATGGGACCCCTCGTCTTTTCTCGGATTCGATCGCGACAAGATTCGCGATCGTCCTTTTATAGATTTATTCCTCACTAACCGAGTCGGTTCTTCCCCCTGGCATCAACTCCGAGTCAGAGACCAAGATAGATTGGCAATTGGAGTCGGCTTATCTATTCCCTTCTAGGCAAAGAAGTGAGGGAGTGTGGGGACAGTTATCAGTTATCAGTTATCAGTTATCAGTAATTGTAGTGTGGGCCGAAAAGCCCACGCGAGCGGGACGCTCGCACTACTCCTGAACTCCTGAACTCCTGAACTCTGCCTTCTCACCAGTCACCAATCACCAATCACCAATGACTAATAACAAATCTATTGATCTCCTAATTCTGAGCAATGGGCCAGGAGAGGTGACTACATGGGTGCGTCCCGTTGTCAAGGCTTTGCGAGAGAAGTTGGGCGAGGAGCGATCGCACGTCAGAATTTCGGTAGTCTTGTCGCCTTGTCCTCACGCAACTGGAAAAGAAGCCGCGATCGCTCGTAGTTATCCCGAAGTCGATCGCGTCCAGTCTCCAGAACATTTTTATTCTTTTTTATTGTCGGGTAAAACCCATGAAAACTGGGATTGGCGAGCTAAAGGAGCGGTTATCTTTCTCGGTGGCGATCAAGCATTTGCGGTAATTATCGGTAAGCGTCTGGGCTATCGCACAATTGTTTATGCAGAGTGGGATGCTCGTTGGTATCGGTGGATTGACCGATTTTGTGTCAGACAGCCGTCAATTCTCGCGAAAGTTCCGAAAAAATATCGCAATAAATTGACCTTAGTTGGCGATTTAATGACAGATGTCGCCTATTTTTCGCTATCTATTCCTTCTTACCCCTCTTATGCTTGCCCTATCATCGGTTTTCTTCCTGGTTCTAAAGCAGCAAAACTTGCTCAAGGCGTTCCGTTATGTCTGGCGATCGCCCAAGAGATTCGCGCACAGCGTCCTCAAACTCGCTTTCTTTTACCAGTTGCTCCCACGCTAGATTTGGAAACATTAGCTAGCTATGCCGATCGCGATCGCAATCCAATCATTTCCCTAGTCGGAGGAGTTAGCGCTCAATTGGTTTTTCCTCCTGCTGACTCTAGCGAAAACCCCGTTCTCCAAACTGCCACTGGGGTGCAACTAGAACTCATCACTCAGTTTCCCGCCTACGAGTTTCTCTGTCAGTGCAGTTTAGTGTTGACGACTGTAGGGGCAAATACGGCTGAACTCGGTGCTTTAGGAATTCCCATGATAGTCCTTCTGCCGACTCAACAGCTAGATGCGATGCGGACTTGGGATGGGATACCCGGTTTGTTGGCTAATTTGCCTTTTCTGGGTTCGATGTCAGCCAAGATAATTAACTGGGTAATCTTGCGGCAGGGACGTTTATTTGCTTGGCCCAATATCTGGGCGAAGGAGGAGATTGTGCCAGAGTTAGTTGGCAAATTGCAAGCAGCAGAAATCGCTCAACGGGTACTCGACTATTTAGACCATCCAGAAAAGCTAGAGAAAATGCGCGATCGCCTCCTCGTAGTCCGAGGTCAACCTGGCGCGTCTCGTCAAATAACTGAGATAGTTGGCCAGCTACTACAAGACTAGGAGAGTCGAGCGAACAGATCCAGGTTTATAGATAGGTTTTCAATTCCTTCGGCGGCTAATCTTGGTATTTTTTCTAGTTGCAGATTATCAAAAATGAAGTATTATTAGTTTTAAAATTCTTTCAAATTACGTTTTTCAGGCAATAAATCTGTGTACTGATCTACAAAATAATTGTCTTAGGTTTAAAAAATATTCGTATTTTCATGATTGTGCTTTTTCTTTCAAGAAACATTTATTAATTTTAATCAAGGCACCAAAAATCGCTATGCTAAAGGAACAGTATCCTTCCAAACCCCAAAGATTTGTAGGTTGGCTCGCTCTATTCGCTTACTTAATTTTCCCTGCTTACCAAGCGATCGGAGCCACTCTCTCTTTGGGAATAGACAATTCATTAATCAGTAATTTGCCTCTAGGAGAAGATGAGGAAACTTGGCAGCTAATACCAGGAGAAATTCTTGTTTCTGATGAGCGATTAAACTCAATTAATTTAATCGATTCTAATTTTTCTCTTGGCCAATCCCAAGCTGATGAAGCTAACGGTTCTCTCTCCATGCAATCTATTATCAATTCGTTTAATCGTTTGAGATTAGACTCAAATGGACAGAGCGATCGAGAAGCCACTGTTCCGATTCTTCCCCAGGTCAGATACTCCGATATTGATAAAGGCGTTTATGTTTTTGAACCAACTTCAACTAGGCAAATTAAACCGCCAAATATTTTCCTATTCGAGGCTAATACCATCAAGTCTGCCATATCGATCCCAAAAATTCCTAAAGTAGAAGTCAATGTAGGAATGCAAAAAATGGGTTTAAAAGTGCCGCAATTTGATAGTCTTTTGAGCTTGATCCCTAAAAAAGATGTGACAAAATCCATCGAAGATGCAGACCCCAATTCTCTTTTGACAGAATTTAATAATGTCTTAAATCAAAAATTTGGAAACCTCAAAATAGATATTGGTTTTTCTTTGCTTCCCCAGACAATTATTCCAACACCTCTCGATCTTCAAGATAATTTTCTTAAAACAAGCAATCTGATTCGCACCGATCTAGAAGTTATTCCGGCTCTTCAGACAGAAATCGAAGAAAGGGTTCAGAGACAAATTGAACAACAATACGCCCCAGAGAAGCAGCGCGCACAAATTGCTCAGCTATTGAGAGAAGAGCAAGAACGACAACAGCAAATAGAGAGCGAGAGACTGGAACGACTAAAAGAGAGACAGCAAGAACAACTGGAACGACAACTCGAAAAACAACAAAAACAAAAAGAAAAACTGCAAGACTACTTGCAAAAACAGATGGAAAGACAGAAGAAATAGTGGCAAAAACGACCCGAACCCCGCGAGTCACTCCTATAAAAACTGCTAACTCGGTATAGACAGATGCTAATATACCTCAAGCAGAAAAACTTGAGTCGCTCGCATGAGCGCGTAGGTTCATGTCATGGTCAATATAGTAGTTCGTCTTTTTAGTTATAGTAGTTTGATGGTCTTGCCCGTTATTCTGGCTATAGCTACAATCCTTCCCAGTTCGGCTCAAGTCCCCTCTCAGGAAACAGAGCCAGACGATCTTCGTCCTTTATCTCAATCAGGTAGCCTCCTTAGCTTACAAGGGGCGCAGCGACTGATGACAGAAGCTAATACAGCCATTAGCTCCGAGCAGTACGATGTAGCCGTCAACAAGTTGCAGCAAGCTCGTAAAGTCTTTAACCAGTTGTCTAAC
>CAYTUO010000322.1:0-5499 GCA_964441015.1 uncultured Pleurocapsa sp. | reverse complement strand
GATGATGCGCCTTTTGTGCGTCATGCAGGAAATCCCGTCGGGGTGGCGGGAGTTGTTTGTGCGGGAACTCGTTTTGAAGGAATGGTGTGGGGAGAAGTAGACGCAGATGGATGGGATGGGACGGATATTCTCTGTAAATTGTTAATTGGAGGTAAATTTCTTCCTCAACTTCATCTCATCTTATTGGATGGTATTTGTTTGGGGGGATTTAATGTCATCGATTTGCCATTGTTGGCTGCAAGATTAGAACGTCCCTGCGTCGCTGTAATGCGAAAAATACCGAATTTTGAAAAGATTAAAGCAGCACTTCAACGATTGCCTCATTCAGAAAAGCGCTTAGAAATAATGCGCCGTGCCGGAATAATTTATGAGTATCCGCCGTTTTATTTTCAAGTATCTGGCGCTAATCCAGAAATAATCGCTAAGGTATTAGAAAGACTGAGCGATCGCGGAAATGTACCAGAGGCTTTACGAATAGCACATCTAATTGGTGCAGCAGTCATTAAAGGCGAAAGCGGAAGTCAGGCTTAATATTAATTTATTCTGCCGAATCAAGTCATTGCTTTTCCAAAATTTCCCGATTTATCTCTAGATTTAACCCAGGTTTTTCCTAAAAAATCAGACGATTAATAATGCTTCAAACCCAATGGCAAGTTCCCCCACTTCAACCAATTCCTCAATGGTTTATTGAAGCCATTAAAGCCTACACGCCTGACTCAGATGGACGATATGCAGCGCAACTATTATGGCAGCGAGGAATTCGCGAACATCAACAATTAATAAAATTTATCGATCCAGATATCTATCAACCGACTAGTCCTTTTGCCTTTGGACAAGAAATGAAATGGGCAATGCAACGCCTTGTAAATGCCCGCGAGAAAGGTGAAAAAGTCACCATATGGGGAGACTTTGATGCGGATGGAATAACAGCTACCAGCGTTCTTTGGGAAGGATTGGGACAGTTTTTTCCTCAGTATTTACAACTGAATTATTATATTCCCAATCGCCTGACTGAATCTCACGGTTTAAATTGTCTGGGAATCGATAAATTAGCAGTCTCAGGGACAAAACTAATTGTCACTTGTGATACGGGAAGTACCAATCTAAAAGAAATTGAATATGCTAAACAATTAGGGATAGATATTATTGTTACCGATCATCACGCACTTCCAGAAGAAAGACCGTCAGTTATTGCAATTATTAATCCCCGCTATTTTGCTGAAACTCATCCTTTATTTCATCTTTCTGGTGTAGCGGTTGCCTATAAATTAGTAGAAGCCTTTTATCAAACTTTACCAAATGTTCCTCAACAACCCGTAGAAGAGTTATTAGATTTAGTCGCAATTGGTTTAATTGCCGATCTAGTACAACTGAGTGGCGATTGTCGATTTTTAGCCCAGAAAGGCATTCAAAAATTACAAGAACGACAAACAAATCAGACTCGTCCAGGCGTTGCTTTTCTCTTAGAATTATGTCAAAAAAGTGGCGATCACCCCACAGATATTTCCTTTGGTTTGGGGCCTCGAATTAATGCTGTCAGTCGCATTCATGGAGAAGCAAGTTTTTGTGTTGAGTTGCTCACCAGTCGAGATTTAAAACGATGTAAAAAACTAGCAGAAGAAACTGATTTAGCGAATACTCGCCGCAAAGCATTACAAAAAGATGTCATCAAACAAGTTAAAAAGAAAATCTCTCAAATCGATTTATCAACTACCAGTGTCATTGTTTTAGAAGATTCCCAATGGCAAGTCGGCGTATTAGGATTAGTTGCAGGACAAATTGCTCAAGAATATAACCGGCCGACAATTTTATTAAGTACTGCTGGCGATCGCGAGGAGAAAATAGATAATTTTCCAGCTAAAATTGCTCTCGGTTCGGCGCGATCGCTGAATCAGATCGACCTTTATCAACTAGTAAAAACCCAAGAGCATTTATTACATAAATTTGGGGGGCATCCTTTGGCGGCGGGGTTAAGTTTGCCCGTTGAAAATATTCCTTTATTTCGCGAGGCAATTGATTGTCAGTTACGACAAAACCATGCAGATTTGGCTTGGATGGCATCCACTCTTGAAGCCGATTTAATTGTTACCGTTGCTGAATTAGGAAAATCTTTATTTCGAGAATTGAAATTAATTGAACCTTGTGGGATGGGCAATCCTGCTCCCAAATTTTTACTTAAAAACTGTTGGTTTGAAGAAGTGAGAAATAATAATACTAGGGATTTTAAAGGAAATGAAATTAAATATATAAAAACAACTTTTGCCTTATGGGATGATTCAGTTGAGAAAGGGTTTCCTGGGGTTTGGTGGGAACACTATCAAGAAGAATTGCCTCAAAATCAACGATGCGATGTAATTGTAGAATTAGATTTTAATCCTAATGCTTATAACCGCCGCTTAAAAACTCAGGAGGCACGCTATGAAGTCCGGTTGATTGCTGTCAGATCGGCACTGGATTTGACGGAAATAATTCACAATGTAAAGGATGAAAAATACCTGTTTGACTGTCGAGATATCCTAGATTTTAGGATGCCAAATTCAGAATACAGAATTCTTCAGGATTGTCCTAGTAGCTGGAATGAAATTCAGAAAGAGTATCGCAGCGCGATCGCCAAAGAAGAAAAACTTGCCCTAGCTTATCCACCCCCGCAACCCATTGAACCCCAAGAAATTTGGCAAGAGTTAGTCGGCATTGCTAAGTATCTCAGTCGCATTGGTAAAAGGGTAACTCCATCTCAATTGCAAGAAAAACTAGGATTGAGCGATCGCACTCTTAACTTAGGATTAAAAGCTCTCTCTGAACTAGGATTTACTTGTCAAAAAAACAATGAATTTATTAAGATAGAGTATTGCTCGAAAATGTCTTCAGAAATCGAACAAGTAACATCCTTATTTTTAGATGGAGTTCGAGAAGAACAATTTCAACGCCAATATTTCTATCAAATTCCTTTATCGACTTTACAAGGACATCTAGCTTCTATTAATTCTCCATCTAGCAAAACACTTGAGAAACTTCATTAGTTGAGAAAGTGTAATCGTGGAGGCAGACAAAAATCAATCAATTGATTGCGCCAACATTCGCATAACTATGCTAGACTTTGGGCGTAAGAGTTATATTCGGCAATGCAGTTCGTTCTCCTTATCCGGCAACGTCTCTCCGAATTTAATTCTGTCAAAGTCCAGTTCGGAGAGATCTAATGTCTATTTTTATCGGAAATTTACCATACGAAGTAAGTCAAGATGACTTGAGCAAAGTTTTTGCCGACTATGGTACAGTCAAAAGCGTAAGAATGCCCATCGACCGGGAAACAGGTCGCATTCGTGGTTTTGCTTTTGTGGAAATGGGCACAGAAGCAGAAGAATCTAAAGCAATTCAAGCTTTGGATGGGGCAGAGTGGGTCGGGCGTAGCTTAAAAGTTAGCAAGGCCAGACCTCGCGAAGAGAAACGCTCTAATTTTGGCGAAAGAAACAACGATCGTCGCTATTCCCGTCGCTACTAAGATTCGATTCTACATCTTAGGACGCTAAAGAATTGCAGATTCTGACTCCAATAAGAGTTTTTTAAAAACTTCGTTAGCTTAGGTTGGACGGTTGAGCCGTCCGACTGCCTTCAAAATTTTGAAACAATACAGACTAACTGTCATTAAATAGAGTGGCCAACGCGATCGGGATATTATTCCAAACTCGTTATGATAGAAAATAAAAAACCTTTGTAGACGATCGCTTTTAGGAGTCACCAAGACAGATGACACAAGCAACTCAGACTCAACCAAAAGGAATCCAACTGTCAGAAACAGCACTCAATCACGTCCTGAAACTGCGCCAACAACAAGGAAAAGACCTCTGTCTGCGGGTAGGCGTTCGCCAGGGAGGGTGTTCTGGAATGTCTTACATGATGGATTTTGAAGATCTCAGTAAGATTAGCGAACAAGACGAAGTATTTGATTATGATGGGTTCAAGATTGTCTGCGATCGCAAGAGCATACTTTATCTCTACGGTTTAATGCTCGATTACAGCGATGCCATGATCGGTGGTGGTTTCCAGTTTACCAACCCAAACGCTTCGCAAACCTGCGGCTGCGGTAAATCCTTTGGCGTATAGACTCAATTAGTTTTTGTAACCGCGATCGCGTATTCTTAGTAATCGGGACAACTTTACTCCGTCTCGGTTACAGAATACAAGTGAAAAAATTAGCAAGCGAATGACTCAATCAGTTACGTCTCTCCTAGAAAATGGCATAGAACGCTACAAAGCTGGCGAAAAACCAGAAGATTTAATTCTAGTTTTCAAAGACCTTTGCGATCGCGCCCCCAAAAATACTTCTGCTTGGGCAAGTTTAGCCTGGTTATACCTCTTAACTGACAAACCCAAGTTAGCCTTCAAAGCAGCCCAAAAAAGCGTTAAACTCGATTCTAGAGCGCCGCAAGCCCGCATCAACCTCGTCCTAGCCATGCTAGAAACCGAAACAAGTGGGGTTCGACAACACATCGAAGCCGTGCAACAAATCATGGCACTCGACACCCAAATACGTCAAGATATAGAAGAGAACATTCAAGATGGGTTAACCAGAAAGCCTGACTGGAAAAGCCTTGAGCGAGTCAAAGCCTGGTTGCTCACCTAAACCAAACATCACAAGCTAGCAGGTATGGGATTCTTGAAAACGCGACTGATCGGTCTCAAAGCTGACGAATTTCGCCATCCCTTAGACTTACAAGCGACGACTGCACTCAAACAATTACCAGGACTCGATCTAGTCGTCCGCAGTCTACTCGGTTCGGTGGCGGAGCAATTTTTCTACCTCAATAACATTGCCTCTAGCGTTCTCGTCGGAGAAAACCAGCTTCCCCACCTGCACAAACTACTGCTAGAAGCGTGCCAAACCCTAGATCTAGAACCGCCTCAGCTATACGTCCAACAAAATCCCGTGCCCAATGCCTATACCTTCGCCATACGAGGAAAGCAGCCTTTCATGGTTTTGCATACCTCGCTGATTGAAATACTTACCCCAGAGGAAATTCAGGCAGTAATAGCACACGAACTGGGGCATCTCAAATGCGAACACGGCGTTTACTTGACCCTAGCGAATATTATGGTGTTGGCGGCCGGCCTGCTGCCCAGTTGGGGGACAGTCTTGGCTCAATCTTTAAGAGAGCAAATGCTAGAGTGGGTCAGGTGTGCAGAATTTAGTTGCGATCGCGCTGCACTTTTAGCCGTTCAAGATCCCAAAGTGGTCATGTCAGTCCTCATGAAACTGGCGGGCGGTTCTCCTACCCTTGCCCCCCTCTTAAACCTAGATGCCTTTATCGAACAGGCTAGAGCCTACGATGCCTTCAGCGAAACGCAATTAGGCGAAATGCTCAAAGCGGCTCAGACTGCCCAACTAACCCATCCCGTCCCCGTCCTTCGCGCCAGAGAAATCGATCGCTGGGCAAGCTCTCAAGATTATCAGCGCTTGTTGCAAAGTCGCCAAATAGAGTATAATCAAAAAGCCAATCCCAA
>CAYTUO010000321.1:0-5521 GCA_964441015.1 uncultured Pleurocapsa sp. | reverse complement strand
GTGAACCGTGCTAGTCCTTATATCACAAGGATTTTCAGACTAAACGCATCGCACTTAGGATTGTTGTTCCAGGAACCGCCCCGCAGAGGCGATAGCTCCTCTTGTTTTTTTTTGAGAACGATTATCGTTTTTATCAAGCCAAGCACTCCCATCTGATGGCGCTCCATCATAGTTCTCATGCCAATCATCCGCGCACCATTCCCAGACGTTCCCGTGCAGATCGTATAAGCCAAACGCATTGGGAGGAAATTGTCCGACTGGCGTGGTTTCTTCTCTATACAATCCTTTGGGTTCGTCCGCATAGGTGTATTCCCCGTTATAATTGGCTAAATCGCTGGTAATCGTCTCGCCAAAATAAAACGGCGTTGTCGTTCCCGCACGACAAGCATATTCCCACTGGGCTTCGCTGGGCAGTCGGTATTCTTTTCCAGTTAGATTGGATAACCTGGCGCAGAATTCGACGGCATCGTACCAGGAGATTTGCTCTACGGGGCGGATCTCGCGGTCAGATTGGACGTTAAAATAAGCAGGATGGGGAGCGAGGTCTCGTTCGACTTTTAAATCCGTGCGAGAAGCGATCGCTCTCCACTGGGCTTGAGTGACGGGATATTTGCCCATGAAGAACGGTGGAACGGTAACTTTATGTTGGGGTTTTTCGCTGCTATTGCCTTCTCCTTCTAGCGAACCCATCATGAAATTTCCGCCTGGGATAGCGACCATTTCTAGGAGGATGCCATTGCCCAAGTCTTCGGTGTAGTATTGGGCAAGTTTAGTGTCTTGCTGGATAATTTCGCCACGTCGGTTGACTGTCGGCGTTTTAAACTCAAAAACCTGAAGGTTTGAGGGAAAAGGAATCCACTTTTGCAGGTTAGTCGGGAAGATGAAACTTTGTGGAGTTTGCGTCGGTCGGTCGTACCGATCGTTCAGTTCGGTGACTCGTTCTCTCAAGAACTGTTCCAGGCGTTCGAGACTTAAGTTGCCTTGGGTTGACAAGAGTGCCTCTCGCAAGGCATAAGTAAAAGTTCCTTGTTGCAACGCATCGATTTCGTAGGCTCCTTGTTTGGGACTGGAGGCGTAGAGAATTATCAATCCGCGCTCGCTACTCAGTTCTTGGCTCAACTGTTGCTCTAGCGAAGAAACTTCATCAGACGAGAAGCTGTGATCGGCATCCAGTAGCAGAATAACCCGACCTGCACCAGAACTGTGCAACTGCCTGACCAATTTGGTTATGGGCAATGCTGTTTCCTCTAGGTTGTCCAAATCACTATCAGCGAGTAACAAGTAATCCCGTCCCCGCCGACCAACACTATATCCACTGAAGTAAAACCAGAGGGTATCTTCAGCCGACAACCCAGCTTGGGAGAAGTTGGCTTGCCAAAACTGTTGCCATTGGGCGTGGATAGGCGGGGAAGGAGATTCACTGATATTTGGTGCTGAAACATCGGTCAATCGGTGAACTCGCTCAAAACCTCTGTGACTAAACCACTGCTGCATTATTAAAGCATCTCTGACAGCGTATTGGGCTGGTGGTAGCGTTGAGGCACTATATTGGTTAATGCCGATCGCGATCGCGTAATGTTTTCCTGGCTTAAATGGCTCCAGCTTTCCATCTCGTAGTTCCAGTCCCAGTTCCTGTAGCGTTTGGGAATCGAGGATGCCATCCAGTGTTAACCCCCGATGCTGCTGGAAAGTTCGTAAAGCTGCTTTAGTCTGCGCTCCCCAATCCCCGTCAACTGCAATTTCAATCCCTGCTCTTTTCAAAGCTTCTTGCAGGAAGCGCACCTGACTCGGATCGCTCAATAAAATCTGATTGAGACGAACGCTTTCTTTAATTCTCAACTTAGGAAATTTAGCTAAATCTATTTCCAAATCTTGACTGAGTTGAGTTATATTTGGTCTGGTTGTTGGTAATTCAAATTCAGTTAAGCCTGGTTTGAAATCAAGTAATAAATCTCTAACTGATTCGGCAAATTGAATTAATGAGGGATAGTTGCTTAATTGAGGGCTAAGTTCTTGAGTTATTTGCGTCAGTTTTGCCAATTCTGCTTCTCTGACACAAGTTTGAAATGCCTTCTTGATTTCTTGAAAAACCTGTTCTTTTTTGTCTTCTAAATAGACCATTGCTCCCCACTGCTGCATCTGTAGCTCTGCCGGACTGATGTAAGGATTGGTTTGAGCCAAATACTTAATATAACTAATCAGCGACTTAGCTACTTCCTGCATTCGCTGTTTGCCTAAGCCTTCTTCCTCTTCCATCCTCTCCAGCAAATAAGCACGAACAGCCGTATCCATTGCGTATAATTCATATCCCACCTGCCTGCATAAGTCGGAGAGTAATAAATCGAATGGCACTAAGAAAAGCCAAAACACTTGTGGTTTAAGCCGTTTGCAATTGCTTACATAAATCATGCCGGGGTTTGGTCATTAAGGGGTAAGCTTTCGGGCGGCGTTTCTTTACTCGTGCTTCACTGCGACCTGGGCGTTCTGGAACAGCTTTATGAGCAATAACTTTAAGTAAAGTGCAATAAATTTGAAGACGTTTTTGAGAAGAAGCGGCTAACAATTGAGGAATAAAGTTATTTAAATGATGGCGAGTACCTTGTAACGACAAGCGCAACCCAGGAGTACAATAAGTAGTGCCTGCCGACCACATCAAACTACGAAGTAGATTGTAAGCAAGCAAATAAACGTAAATTTCTTTGCGTACCATAGAGGGAGTTTTACACCGTAAAACATCCATCCCCAGAGTATTTTTGAGATGTCTTAAATCTAGTTCAACATCCCAGCGTTTACCGTAAAGCCTAACAATTCAGATTTTTAATAGAAATCAAATCGGCATAAGCGCAAAATGCTCTATCTCCCAAAAGGATATCTAATGGATTAAGAAACTGATATAAAATTCTTGCTAATTTAATATCATGGGTGTTCAGAACATCGATACATAGAGCAACAGCAGCACCTGTTGCGCTCACTAAATAGCACACCAATTTTCGCAATTGGAAATCCACATCCAGGCTTTTGAGTAGTTGGTTGAGGGTATTCTTTCTGGTTGGACACCGTATCAGGCATTGATACCGTAGACCCATCTATTACCTTCACATTACGACCACACCATAAATATTCTGTTGTTACTTTTTCCTCTAAGCTTTGTCCAGCTTTACTAAAAAGTTTTTCTAATAATTTCTCTGGTAGCCTTGCCCTAGCTTGGCAATAAGCGCTTGTATCTGTTGATGGAATTTCTACTCCGAATCCTGTTAAATAGGCAATGATTTTACTCACGGCATTGTGGCAACTTTTATCAGTATCTAAAACCTGAGATAAAAATGCCCATAGTGTTACAATTGGGTCAAACAATCGCTTCTTGTATTTAATTTTTAACTCCCATAGGGCTTGCTCAATTGCCGAGTATGGTAACAATTCTTGAAAAGGTAATCCCAGACTTTGGTTAAATTTATCCGCCCCGGATTGTCACACGATTTGTCACAGTAGTAGTTATGCTATTGGCTTACTTGTAATGAGTTTGAAACCCAAGCCATGCTTGAGTCAATATCTAATTTCTGGAGATGTCTAATAGCTTTAAAAGCTGTGGAGCTTGTGGAGCATAGCTTATAGCTTTTCTTAGTGCCATTCCCATCCGAATTAGAGTCAGCAAGGGAAAAAACCCGAACGCTCCTCTCTCAAGGTGCCCAAGCACAAAAATGGTTGGCTGCTCCTGATTCTCCCGATTGTTGGACAATAGACTTGAATGAGTTTCCCGATCTAATCGAGCCAACCAACTCATCTCAAAAGCAACAGTCTTATCCCACCAGAACAACCCTAAAGGGCAGTAAGAGACTTGCTCGCTATCATACGGTAATGGATGCGATCGCAGCTTGTCTTCAAGAACACTATCCCAAGCCAATGACAATTAAACAGATGGCTGATTATTTTTATCCCGACGGATTATCCCCCTCAAGGAGACAGAAAATTCATAGTTCATTAGGGAATGCTCTGTCGGCTGGCAATAACCAACTTTGGCGACGAGTTAAACTGGGCACCTATATTTGGAAGGGCAATTGAGCGACTGTTGAGTTAACGATCCATTCGCGAAATCGCTTTGTCTGCGATCGCGATCGTGCGGTTCGTGAAAATCGATAATGAGACTGCTGGGCACAATTCGATTATTGATTGACTTCTTCGCTAAAAAAATAAATTCCTGAAAAAAAATCAATTAGGAATTTTTACTTACTTTTGTCTTTCTCCTAGAATAAACATTGGTTCGCTAAGTAAACTTATTTATCATAGTTAAACGGCTCGGCAATCGCGAGTGCTATATTAAAAATTGAAGTCATCAAAGATTTCACTGACAGACGTTACAGCTAATTATCCATTTGAGAAAAGGAGGAAACAAGCTGATTCAAAAAGCATCTGTCTTATTAAATCAACATAGCAACACTCAACTTAAAAGCTGATATTTCCTTATTTGGTCAACTGAGAGTTAGGCGACTAAATCAAGTAGTTTAGTGCCCTCTAAATTGGATTAATTAAGAAAGGAAATTCCTCGGCAAGTTATGTTTGGGTGTTGCTATTGTTTTGGTGTTTGACTTGCTTTATTTCGGCGCTTAGTGTACTTTTAAGCATTGCCAGCCTCTTGTTCCAATATTTGACGGTCTGTGTCTTCACAGAGGGCTGCTTTCTGTTTCTTCTCAAAAACGTTAATTCCTGCCGATTCTAACTCAACAATCCCTTCAGGAGTTACTTGAGCGATTTTCCCAGACAGAACAGCTACCCAATCGGCATAGCTATCCATCTTCTCGATTTGTTTTTGGAGCGTTTTGCGATTTAGTTCTGCCTTAACAACCACACCGTTTTCTCCGGTTACTTGTAACATCACTTTTTTGGCAGAGTCGGGCAAGTCGGGACGAGTGGTGAATTTAATCGTAATTTCGGGGTTTTTACCAGGAATCATGATGATGTCGGGAGGTATTGATTGAGTTTCAAGTTCGCTTCGCTCCGAAGGCAGATGGCAGAGGGCAGACGGCAGAAGGTCTGATTCTGGGTTTGAGTCTAAGAGTCTAGTCTTTGATTTACTGGTAGGTTGTTGACGAGGGTCTGAATCCCTTTCCAACAATAGCCTTCTGCCCTCTGCCTCCTGCCCTCTGCCTTGCGCCGCAGGCGTTTCAAGTTGAGTCAGTTGGGTTTTTTGTTGGCTAGGATGAGCTTGTTGAGTCGTCGGTTGAGAGCGTGTGATTTGAACGATAATTTAGCCAAACGGTCACGAAATGCTTCAAAAGCACTTAGGACAAGATATACTTCATACTTGAGACATGAGTTGTAAGAATGATAATCGTATAGTTAGGGTGAGACAGGGGTGTCCCGCATTTCTCACAAATTAATTTGAAGACCTAATTTGAAGAGTAAAAGTTAGTGTTTTTAAAAATCAGAGGAAGTTGGGCAATTTCTCTGTTGTAATCCTGCTAAAATCAGCCAAACTCTTGAGGGTTTATCGAATAAAATTTAGTTAATTATTAAAATTTTTCAG
>CAYTUO010000320.1:0-5576 GCA_964441015.1 uncultured Pleurocapsa sp. | reverse complement strand
CGCCTAGTTGATACATGGCTACGCTAAAAGATACGCGCGTGCGGGTAGAAGCTTTGTAAAATAACAATCCCAGAATTTTGTTACCAACGGGCGATCGCTCTCCACTTTTTAAGTTGGTGGCGAGTTGCAACAAGTCTTTAATTTCTTCCGTGCTGAGATCGGCGATTCCCAGAAGATCTCTGCCTTTTAAGTCCCTAATCCCCATCTTTTCTCTGTGGTCTGGTAGTAGAAACTTTTAATTATACAAGCATAAACTCTTGATTCTGACCTCTTTTGTTTTATCCTCGATTCTTTTGCCCATTAACCGAAATTTCTGGGACGGTTTTTACGACAATGGCTAAAATTAATTCCTCTTAACCTTTCGTTACAATTTAAACAGAAGTTAAAAACGAATTCAGAATATAGAATTCAGAATTCTTGGAGGTTATCCAATGAACGGCAACATTCGTGTAGGTAATTTATTTGGGATTCCTTTTTATGTGAATCCTTCTTGGTTTTTTGTCCTGGGATTAGTCACTTTGAGTTATGGAGGACAACTGGCATTATTTCCTCAGCTTGGAGGAATAACTCCCTGGATTTTGGGATTTGTTGCCGCGCTTTTATTATTTACCTCAGTGTTACTCCACGAATTAGGACATAGTTTTGTGGCGATCGCACAGGGAATTGAAGTTAAATCCATTACTTTATTTCTCTTTGGGGGATTGGCGACTTTAGAGAAGGAATCAGAAACGCCTTTACAATCGTTTTTGGTCGCGATCGCAGGACCCGTTGTTAGTTTACTTCTCTTTGGTCTGTTTACAATTATCGGCATTAATTTTTCCCTCCCCACTCCTATAGCAGCAATAGTTTCTTTACTCGCTTCAATTAATTTAATCTTGGGACTATTTAACCTAATTCCTGGCCTGCCGCTAGATGGAGGAAACATCCTTAAAGCTTTGGTATGGCAAGTCACAGGAAACCCCAATAAAGGCATTATCTTTGCTAGTAGAGTCGGTCAATTCTTTGGTTGGCTAGCTGTAATTATAGGTGGATTAGGTATCTTAGGAATTATCCCAATTGGGAGTTTTTGGACTCTATTAATCGGTTGGTTTTTACTACAAAATGCTGGCTTCTCTGCTCAATCAGCTAGAGTCCAAGAAACCTTGAATCACTATAGAGCAAAAGATGTAGTTATTTCTGACAGTCTAATCGTTTTTGCCGGTTTAACCTTACGCGAATTTGCCAACAATTATGTCATTGGTCAAACCAAGTGGAAAAAGTTTCTAGTCATTAACGAAACAAGACAATTGTTAGGGTCGATTGATGTTGAAGATCTGAAAAAAATTCCTACCTCAAAGTGGACAGAAGTTTTGGTAAGTGAATTAATTCAACCTGTAAAAGCAATAGAAACTGTTCCTGCGAATCAATCATTGCTAGAAGTAATCAAGCGATTAGAGCAACAAAATTTACAACAGCTAATGGTCGTCGGTGACGATGGAGTTGCGATCGGACTGCTAGAGAAGACATCAATTATCAATTTCCTACAACAACAAGCACAAGCACCAGCCAAAGCAGCTTAATTAGCGATTAATTTCATCTAAAAATTTCCCAGAATTAAGTCATCACAATTGATTTTTCTGGGATGTTTTTTTATAAAATGTATTTAATTGTCTTAAAAATTAGTGATGTCTAATTCAACTATTCGCGTTGTGGCTCGCGTTATTGCACTCCCTGAAAAAGTAGAAGAATTAAAAAAGGTTCTCAAGAAAATTATTGAACCTACTCGCCAAGAAAAAGGCTGTCTTCAGTATGAATTATTTCAAAATCAAGCCGAGCCAACAGATTTTACTTTTGTAGAAGAATGGACGACTAAAGAAGCCTTAACTGCTCATTTAGCTAGCGAACATATTCAAAATGCACTCAAACAAGTTGATGGGTTAGTCGCTGCTGCTCCAGATATTAGGATTTACGATAAAGTGATGTAATTAAACAAAAAAATCCAATTTTTAGACAAAACTTAGATCGTTTCTGTCCAATCCCAAATTTTTTCTAATTGTCGAAGATTAATCAAGCCATACTGCCATAAAATCATAGGCAATACAGTGATATTTTCCTGAGAACGATCTAGAGCAAGTTTGATTGATGTAGTCGGAATGGCTAACTCTTCTATTAAATATTTAATCAATTTTTGCTGTCTGTGGGGTTTCATTGCTCTAACTTTGCTAAAGATTTTATCTTGAAGTTGAATATAGTCAACCAATGTGTCAAATCTATAAAATTCATGTGTCAAAAAAGTGACGAATGCAAACAAGACGTTAGCGGGTTATATGGACTGAACTACAATTTATAACTCATTAAACGGATCTGAGCTAAATATTTTAATGGATGAATCTCGATCGCTAGTATGAAACTCGAAACTGAAACTGTTCTGAAAGTTATCTGAAAATTGACTGAAATTGACTGGTCATTGGTGACTGGTGACTGGTGATGGGGGAGTGTGGGGGGACAAGGGGGACAAGGGAGAATGGAGAATATTTATATTACTACTGAACTCCTAAGTTGGACAGAGCAACAACCTACACTACTGAACTCCTGGGAGCATCCCAAATTTGTAATTGTAGTGTGAGCGTCTCGACGAGCGAACCCATTGAGCGAGCAAGATGCTCGCACTACCTATGATAAATTTGCCAAAACGGAATGCGCCCGAACTCTGAACTCCTGACACTGATAACTGATAACTGATAACTGATACTAGGAACCATTGGCTAATCGAGAAATTGCATTTCCTGTTACTCGACAAATGCGCCATTCTTCCATAATTGCAGCGCCAATACTTTTGTAGAAATTAATAGCAGGATCGTTCCAATCTAGGACACTCCACTCCAATCGTCCCGCACCGCGATCGCTTGCCAACTGAGCAAGATACGTTAACATGGCTTTGCCAATTCCGCGACGACGATATTCTGGAAGAACGAATAAATCTTCGAGATAAATTCCGGGTTGGGTGAGAAAAGTTGAATAGTTAGGGAAAAACAGGGCAAATCCTACGATTTTTTGCTCCCAGTCTGCTACAAGCGCTTCAGCATAAGGGCGATCGCAAAATAAATGATTCTCCAACGCCTCGGCACTTCCAGTGACAATATGAGAGAGTTGTTCGTATTCCGCTAATGCCTCAATCAGAGCAAAAAGCGCAGAAACATCCGAGCGAGTTGCAGGACGGATTGTTAGCTCATTAATCATTAGTCATCAGTCATATGTTCATTATTTCTCGTTTTTTATTGTCTACTAATAACTGATAACTGATAACTCAACTCACTAATTCAACCACCCTTTGAGACGGCGAGCTACTTGAGGACGGCGTAATTTTCGCATCGCTTTACTTTGAATCTGGCGAACTCGTTCGCGCGAAAGATTAAACATACCTCCAACTTCTTCAAGGGTATAGGGTTGACTGGTGACTAAACCATAACGCAGGGAGATGACATCTTTCTCGCGTTCAGTAAGAACGTCGCTTAACACCTCAGAGATTTCCTGACGCAACATAGCTTCGCTCATTTTCTCTTCGGGTAACTGAAGTTCGTTATCTTCGAGTAAATCGACTAATTCTGTATCCTCCCCTTTACCAACCCGATGATTGAGTGATAGCGATTGTCGTCTGAGTTGCAACAACTGACGTAACTGATTGCGACTAATTTCTAGTTCTTGAGCTAATTCCTCTTCGTTGGGGTTGCGTTGCAGTTGCTGCTTGAGAATTCGCTGAGCTTTTTTCAGTTTGTTAAGCTTTTCAACAATGTGGATGGGTAGGCGAATGGTACGGGCATCATTGGCGATCGTGCGGGTAATGGCTTGGCGAATCCACCAATAAGCATAGGTAGAAAACTTATAGCCCTTGTTGGGATCGAATTTTTCTGTAGCTCGATTTAAACCAATTGCCCCTTCTTGAATTAAATCCAGGAAAGGAACGCCGCGATTGAGATAGCGCTTGGCAATGGAAACGACTAAGCGCAAATTCGAGCGAATCATCTTGCGTTTAGCAGCGCGACCTCGATAGAGGCGATTTTCTAGCTGACGTTCGTTGGCTAATCCCAACACCTTTGCCCATTCATTTTTTGTTGGCGGACGCTTGAGTTTTTCGTGAAGTTGTTGGCGTATTTCCTCCGCATCTACTAGGAATTTGACACTATGGGCTAAATCAACTTCTTCTTCTGGTTTTAGCAAAGGATAGCGTGCCATTTCTTTAAAGAAAGCACCAACTGTATCGTCTGCGTTGGTTTTTCTGTATCCCGATGCACTGCGATTGCTTCCGTCATCTAGCTCGTCTGAAAATTCGATCTCGATTGGGTGAAAATCGGTGTCATTATTATCCCCTATCACCTCATCTAAGCTAGTTAGATTGGCTGTTGAGCTTGAGGTATTGTCTTGCGTCAATTTTGAGATTTTCATAAGCTAATAGTTAATTTTGGATAACAAAAATTAAACTCGGTTAAGGAAATTAAAATTTTTCTAATGGGCTGATCTTTGCATTTTAGGCAAATTAATGAAAATACTTAAGCTTTTTTTAATGGCAGGAGTCTTTCTGAGATTAGGCTAGCAGAAGTATTAAAAACTTTTGTTTTTCTAATTACAAAATTATAATTTAATTGGCAGAACGCGCAATAAAAGGACAAGATTGAGCCAATTTTAAAAGGTTACGCTAAGGAAAATTGGTTTTGTTATAGATTGCCATCAATTTTTCCCTCCCCGATCTTTGATAACTATTTTTTAATTTTTGTTACTACAGAGGCAGTTTTGGAAAAAGTCAGCGAACTTCATCTTCTCTTCTAAATAGGGAAAAACAGTTAGACTGCCTGCCTACACTGTAGCCGATCGCGAAAAAATTGTGTACTAACAGAAAAAGCTTCTTAATATCTCGATCGCGATAGAGGGAAAAATTGCAGGAGAGCAAACTAGCTGTTAACATTAACGCTATTCCTGTAATTTGGAATTTATAACACGAGTCGCTTCTCTATGTCCAATCCGAATTCTGGTCTCGTTGTCGCCGAGCCTAGCGCTTCATACCAATCTGGCTCTAGTGGCGAAAAATGGCTTGAAGTCTTAGTCGATTGTCCTGGCGTACAGGGGTTGTATACCTATCGCTTACCCGCCGATCTCGCCGTCAATCCTGGCGATATTGTCAGCGTTCCTTTTGGAGCGCAAATCGTCGGAGGAATTGCCATTCGTTGGCTAGAATCGCCAACCGCCGATCTTGATCGCAGTCGCATTCGCGAGGTAGAAGATGTTATTACTTCTGGCTTCTTTCCCAGTTCCTATTGGCAGTTACTCAACCGCGTCGCCGAGTACTATTGCACCGACTTGATGGCAACCATTAGAGCCGCTTTGCCACCTGGCTTATTGGGGCGATCGCAACGTCGCATTCGTCTCAAGCGAGAAGCACTTCCTCAAGGTGCAGAGACATTTTGCTCTGTTGTCGCCCGACAAATTTTGCGATTGCTGCAATCCCAGAAAGACGGAGATTACAGCGCCCAATACCTACAACGTCAAATTAGAAATGCCAATCGAGGAGTCCGAGAATTAGTCAAACGCGGTTGGGTAGAAAG